>NZ_JSEH01000011.1 GCF_000801335.2 Desulfovibrio sp. TomC | reverse complement strand
CAGGGCCTTTCTTTTTTATGTATCCAGGAACGGCAAAGAAAGTCGCTTCCGAGACGATCGTAAATTTTGCAAGGTGTGACCAAGGCGAGCTTTTTCAGGTTCAAAACGTAGTTTTTAGCCAGGTATTGGAGATTGAAAATCACCTTTCGGAAAAAAATGAACACGCCATCGACATTAGTAAATTATGCAGCAGTTTTGATTTGATCAATTGAGCCCGGCGTCGTCACTGACAAGGCGCTTCTTGGTCCATACGTCTTGGACAAGTTCCAAAATGCCGTCAGGGAGCACACAGATTCTTGAGAAGGCATTCGGTGTTTTGGGCCTCGACACCCGGTATACAGCGAAAAGGCTTGATTCCAGTGAGCTCATCGGGAAGATTGACAGTGTCGGCAGAGTTGTCCGGTCCCTTTCACCGCTTGTCGGCCCGCACTGGGATTCTCCCCGGCTTATCCTGCGACAGTGCAGCGATGCCGCTCTGGAACGTGCCTGACAGGGGGGCTTCGAAGGCGTTGCCGGGGCATGAAGACTGTGCGTCTGGTTCTTCGGGCGGTCTTTGGGGGTGGTGTTTTCCCATTGGACGGCAAGGGGTGGTTCCTTTGGCCGAAATCCATTACATTGCCCTGGGAAGTATCAAAAGGAGATCCTCGGGCCGATTGGGGCTGAAGGCCTGCTTGACGGGAATTGCGCTGAAGCGGTCGATGCATGGGGTTGGGGCGAATGTCCGCTTCGCAACGGTATGCTTACGGGGGATGCATGGGACGACGTTTGCTCTGGGCCGGGGGGATCGTGGGCCTGCTTTTGGCGGTCGCTGCCGGGTGGTCAATGGTGTCCAACGGCAAACCCCAGAACTGCACCGATGTGCTGGGTTGCGTCGAGATACCGGCCGGCGGTGCGCTGCGGCTGGGCGTGATCCAGGCCCTGACCGGGAAGGTGGCGCCTCTGGGACTTGAGCAGTTGCGGGGTCTGGAGCTGGCCCTGGACGATCACGGCGGCAAGGTGCTCGGCCATTCGGTCGAACTGGTCATCGAGGATACCGGCTGTCGGCCTGAAGGCGGGGCCAACGCCGCCCTGCGCATTGTTTCCGACCCGGCCGTGGCGGCTATTTTCGGCACGACCTGCTCCGGCGATGCCGCAGCCGCAGCCCAGGTTATGACCGAGGCCGGCTTGTCCATGATCTCAGGCAACAACAGTGCGCCGTTCCTCACCTCCATCGGCGGCCAGCGCGCGCCCAAATGGCAGCCGGGGTATTTTCGCACCGCCTCCAACGAAGAACATTCCGGCCCGGCTGCCGCCCGTTTTGCCTATGAGGTGCTTGGGGTTCGCGGCGCGGCCATGATTCACGACGGCGACATCTACACCCGGGGTCTGGCCGAAGGATTTCGCACGGAATTTGAGCGTCTGGGCGGACGCACGGTCTTGTTCGCGGCCGTGGACAAAGGCGATGCCGACATGCGTCCTGTCCTGGAGGCCGTGGCTGCGTCCAAGGCGGAATTGCTTTTCTTCCCGCTGTTTCAGCCCGAAGGCAACTATGTGTTGCTGGCGGCGCGGTCCATGCCGGAAATGGCCGGGGTGACGCTCATGAGCGACGGTTCGCTTATTGAGAACACCTTTATCGAGGCCGTGGGGGATGCGTCCAAGGGAATGTATTTTGTCGGGCCGACGCCGCCGACTGGTCCGGCCTTGGATATCCTTCGTGCGCGGTATCGCGAGAAGTATCACATGGAGCCGCCAACAGACTATTATACCAGCGCCTATGACGCTGCCGGTATCCTTTTTGCCGCTTTGGAGCGGGCCGCAGTACAGCGGAAAAATGGTCAGCTTGTCATCGGCCGGCAGGCGCTTCGCGAGGCCCTGGCTGCGACGGCCAAGTATCCGGGGGTTGGCGGCGCGTTGCAGTGCGACGCTTTTGGCGATTGTGCCGAACCACGGTTCAATGTTCTTCGCATGGATGACCCGGCCAAGGGTGTGGCCGGGCTTACCGCCAATGTCGTCTATACCTATGCGCCCCGGTAAGGACCAAGCCATGCAGCGTTGGTCTTTTTGGGACAATTGCAGCATAACCGCCAAGCTGTGGCTGTCCTTTGCCGTACTTTTTCTTTTTTTTGCCATGGCCAGCGTGGCCGGTTTCGTCGGACTGGCGGTGGTGCGCGGCGCTGAAACCGACATTGTGGCCAACATGGACATCCGTGGCCGGGTGCTGGAGTTGGAAGGCCAGTTGGAGAAAGCCAGACGCCTGTATCGGGATTTTGTGCTGCATGCGCCGGTGATCGGCTTTGCCCAGGCCCAGGAACGTTACAATCAACCGGCCCTGGCCGTGGCCGCCAGGGTCATCGCACTGAGCGAGGATTTACGCCGGGCCATTGCCGCTCTGGCCCCGGGCAGCGCCATCGCCCGGCACAAAGTGGACATGAATTTTTTTACCTCCACGGCCAAGCGCTTTTCCCAGACCTTGCTGAGCGAAAACGAGCTCGTAACCCTCATCGGCGACCCGGAGACCGGGCTTGATGCCCAGCTTGCCGCCGCGCTGGCCGGGCTGGCCAAGTGTCTGGACCGTCTGCCCCAGGCCGCCTATCCCCTGCGCGAGACCGATCTTCTGGTACGCCAGTACCAAATCACCCGGCAACGGCCGGTGATGCAGGCCGCCAGCAACAAGATCGACGTCCTGCGGCGTCTGGTCGCCACCGAGGCGGGCCGCGATCCGGCCCTGCAGGCTGAGGCCGCCCGGCTCTTTGAGGCCTTTGACCGGTTGGCTGCCCGTCTCCTTGACGCTGTGGCCGCCACGAGCGCCAATGCCAATGATTTCGCTCTCCAGGCCAAGGCCGTTGACCCGATCTCCGAGGAATTCAAGCGGATTACTGCGGCTGATGTGGCCCGGGCCAAGCAACGCATCCTTTGGGCCAGCCGTATTGCCGGCGGCATCATCCTCGTGTCGGCCCTGCTTGGCTTTGGCAGCGTCATCCTGGTGGGACGGATGCTCCACAACGCCATCACCAGTAAGCTCGTGACCCTGACCCAGTATGCCAGCAGCGTCCGCGACGGCAATCTTGACGCGGCAATTGCCGTGTCCGGCGGCGACGAACTGGGCATACTGGCCGAATCCCTGCGGGCCATGAACAGGCGCATCCACGACCTTGTGGTCAATCTCGAAGACAAGGTGCGGCAACGGACCCGGGAACTGGCCCAGAAAAATCACGAACTGGATGAGAAAAACCGCGTATTGGCCGTGCTTTCCCTCACGGACCGGTTGACCGGGCTGTGCAACCGCCGCAAACTCGACCAATCCCTGGCGGCAGAATGGCGGCGGGCCGAGCGGTATGGCACGGCCTTCACCGTGATCATGATCGACATCGACAACTTCAAGGACGTCAACGACGCATTTGGCCACGGGATCGGCGATGTGGTGCTGGTTCGCATCAGCGATATCCTGATGACCGCCGTGCGGGATACGGATATCGTGGGACGGTGGGGCGGCGAGGAATTTTTGCTGATTTGTCCGGAAACAGCCGTGGAAGAGGCCAGGAACCTGGCCGAAACCTTGCGCCGGGAGATCCGGGAGACCGATTTCCCCGGTGTCGGCTACCTGACCGCCAGTTTCGGGGTGGCCGACTATGAAGCCGATGTCGGGCCGGCCATGCTGGTGGCCCGGGCCGACGAGGCCATGTACCGGGCCAAGGAAAGCGGACGCAATCAGGTCGTGATCGCCCCCTCTTCGGCAGTGGGCAGGACGTAGTAGCGGCTGGGCCGCACGAGGGGTTTACCCGGCCCTTCCCTGGCTTTTATCGCCCGTTGGGGGACAAGCGCATGAATATGCGGTCCAGGCCGGGGCTGCTGGCTCTTGCCGTCGTGCTGTGGGTCCTGGCGCCGACCGGTCGGCCAGGAGGAAACCTCGCCTTGGCCGGGCCGCCGCTTCGGGTGTTCGTGGCCCAGAGCTATGACGCCGACTATATCTGGTGTGAACACATCAACCAGGGGCTGCTCGAAGCCCTGGCTCCGCTGTCGCCGGTGGTGGAGTTCGCCTACCTCGACGCCAAACGCCAGCCCGATCCTGAGTCCCTGGCCCGGCAGACCGGGCACATGGTTGAACGCATCCGGCAGTTTGCCCCGGATGTGGTCATTGCCGTGGATGACCCCGCCCAGCACTATCTCGTTGTGCCCTATCTCAAGGACAAGCCAGGTCCCCAGGTCGTCTTTTGCGGCGTCAATGCCCCGCTTGCCAACTATGGCTACCCGGCGGCCAATGTCTCGGGCATCCGGGAGCGATGGCATTACCGGGATGCGTTCGCCCTGGGCAAACGCATCCTGCCGGCGGCCAAAACCGTGGCCCTGATCGTCGAGGATTCGGAATCGGGCCGCTACGTCGTGGCTGATCTGGCTGAGGAGCTGGCCCAAAACGGGCCGTTCGCCCTGGAGGTGCGCCACGTGGACGTGGTGCGCACCGAAAGCGAGTGGCGCGACAAAATCAAACGCTATCAGGACGAGGTCGATATCCTGGCCCTGGGCCTCTACCAGAGCATCCGCCGGGACGATGGCCAGGGCGTGGTTGCTCCCGAAGCGCTCATGGCCTGGACACGGGAAAACAACCGCAAGCCGTTGCTGGGTTTTGCCGGTGTGGCAATCCGGGACGGTCATCTGTTTGGCGTGCTGGAGTCCGGGCAGGAGCAGGGCTATCTGGCCGGGACCATGGCCGCCGCAATTGCCGCCAAGGGAATTGCGGCCGGGACCCTGCCGGTGGGCCTAAACGACCAGGGCGTCGTGATGCTCAACCTCGCCGCCGCTGCGCGTCTGGGGATCGACATCCCTTTTGAGATCATTGAAGCCGCCGGGATTGTGTTGCCATGAAAGGGACCGTCCGGCTGGTTCCGATCCTGTGTCTCGTTTTTGCGGGTCTGGCTTTGACCGTGGCCCTGTCCTTTTTTTATACCCGCCAGTCTGTCGAAAACCTTGTCGTCGAGCAGATGCGCCAGACCTTGGCCGTCCAGGTCCGGGAACTCGGCAGCCGGCTCTCGGAACTGCGTCACGACGTGCGGCTCTGGAGTCATGAAAAGATTTTTCGACTGGCGCTGGGGCCGGGCTATCTGGGCCAGTCGGCCAGAAACGCCTCTGGCGAGCGGATGGCCCGTCGTCTGAGCCATCCTTCTTTTGAGGAGCTGCTGCTGATTCGTGCCGACGGCATTGTTGCGGCGGCCTCGCGTCCGGAGCTTGTCGGGATCGATCTGTCCAACCGGCAGTATCTCCGGCAGGCCCTGGCCGGCGAGTTGGCCACGGAAACCCTCCTGCTCGGCCAGATCAGCCAACGGCCCACGTTGGTGGTGGCTGCCCCGGTTGTGGACGATCAGGGCAGCGTGCTTGGGGCGCTGGCCCTGGGGCTGGAAGTCGGCGAGTTCGGGGCCAGGCTTCTGGAAGAATCACGAATGGGCAAGGAGGACGGGGCCGCCATTGTTTTCCAGGATGTGCTGCTGGCCCGATCCCGAACCCTTTCCCCCAAGGTCCTGGTGGCCGGGTTGCCTTTGGCTGCGGCCCTGGACGCCACCGCCGCCGGATCGTTTGTCCGCTACCAGGGACCGCACCGGGAACGTCTGGCCCTGGCCGCGCATCTGCCGGAATGCGGCTGGGACGTGGTCGTCACCGCCGACGCCAGCGAAACCATGGCTCCGGCCGCCCGGCTGGCGGCGGTCAACGGCCTGGTTTCGCTCGGGGTTCTGGCCTTGGTGGCCCTGGCTCTCTACTCCCTGCAAAAAATGGTGGTCCGCCTGCGCTTGTCCGAAGCCCGCTATCGGGCCGTCACCGGCACCAGCCCGGTCGGCATCGCCACCTTCGATGCCGCCGGCGTTCTCACCTACATCAATGCCCGGGGGCTGGAAATCCTGGGCGAAGACGCCGGACAGCCCGGCTGGGAAGCGCGTTTCGAGAGCCGTTCCGGCCGGCCGCTGCCTTTCGAGGCGTTGCCGGTGGCCATGGCCCAGCGCCGGAAATCCCCCCGTTTCGGCAAGACGCTGCGCTACCGCCAGGCCTCGGGAGTGGTGCGCATCCTGGCCGTGAGCGCCGCTCCCCTGTCTGTGGCCTCGACTGGCGACGCCATCGGCGTGGTGGCCGCTTTTGAGGACGTCACCAAACGCAAAAACGCCGAGAGCCGGCTGGCCCTGCTCAATCGGGAATTGGAAGGCCTTGTGGCCGAGCGGACCCGGGAGCTGGCGGAAAAGGCTGCCCAACTGCAACAGGCCAATACCCGGCTGACTGAACTCGATACGCTCAAATCCTCGTTTTTCGCCACGGTCTCCCACGAATTGCGCACCCCGCTCACCTCTATCCTGGGCTTTGTCAGACTCATCGATAAGGATTTTCTGGCCGTCTGCACCCCGGAAGCGGTCGAAGACCCGGTCCTGGCCAGGAAAGGCCAGCGTATCCGGCGCAACCTGGGCATTATCATGGAGGAGGGGCAACGCCTGACCCGGCTGGTCAACGACTTCCTGGATATGGGCAAGATCGAGGCCGGAGAGGTGGAGTGGCATGACCGCACGACACCGGCGGCCGGTTTGCTGGCCCGGGCCGCGGATTCGGGCCGGGGGCTTTTTTCGGGCCATGGTCCGGTCCGCTTTGCCACGGATTTCTCCGACGACTTGCCCGACGTCCATGTCGATGGCGACCGTTTTGTCCAGGTGGTGCTCAATTTGCTGAGCAATGCGGCCAAATATACCAAACAGGGGCAGGTGACCCTGTCGGCCCGGCGCAACACGACGGGCGGCCTTACGGTCTGTGTGGCCGATACCGGGCCGGGCATCCCGCCGGAGCAATGTTCCCGGGTCTTTGAAAAATTTTACCAGCTGGATTCCCCGGAGCAGGAACCGCCCCATGTGCGCGGCACAGGCCTGGGCCTGGCTATTTCCCGGCATATCGTGGAAAATTATCATGGTCGCATCTGGGTGGAGTCGGCGCTTGGCCAGGGAAGCCGTTTTTGTTTCGAGCTGGCAGGGGCCGGAAGCGCTCCCGCCGGGCAAGACGGCATTTGACGCCCTGGCCGGCTTTGTCTACTCAAGGCGGCCATGAGCGTCTGCATTATCAACCTTCGCGGCATTTCCAAGTCTTTCGGCATCCGCCAGCTTTTTTCCGGCATTTCCCTGGCCGTAGGCGAGCGGGAACGCATCGGGCTTATTGGCCCAAACGGGTCGGGCAAGTCCACACTCCTTAAAATCATGGCCGGGCTGATCGGGTCCGACGCCGGGGAGCGCACCCTGCGCCAGGGGGCGCGGCTGGCTTATGTGTCCCAGCAGGACGCCTTCGAACCCGGGGACACCGTGGCCGAGATTGTCACCCGGGCCGTGGCCGAGACCTTCGGCCCGGCCGAAGCCGAGGCCGGCGGCCGGGCGGCCGTGGTCCTTGGCCGTCTGGGCTTTGTCGATCCCACGGTTTCGGTGGAGTCGCTTTCCGGCGGCTGGCGAAAGCGCCTGTCCATTGCCCGGGCTCTGGTTGCCGAACCCGATGTCCTGCTCCTGGACGAGCCGACCAACCATCTGGACCTGCGGTCGATTCTCTGGCTGGAACGCTTCCTGTCCGGGGCGCTGTTTGCCTTTGTGGTGGTCAGCCACGACCGGTTTTTTCTGGAAAACGTGGCCAACCGCACGGTGGAGTTGTCGCCGGTCTATCCCGAGGGCGTGTTGGCCGTGGATGGTCCCTACAGCGCGCTTCTGGAGGCCAGAGAGGCCTTTTTAACCGCCCAGGGAGCCTTGGAGCGCACCCTGGCCAACAAGGCGCGGCGCGAGATCGAATGGCTGCGGCGCGGTCCCAAGGCCCGGGGCACCAAGGCCAAGGCCCGCATCGACGCGGCCGGCACGCTCATGCAAAATCTCGCCGCCACCCGGGAGCGCAACCGGGCCACGGCCAAGGCGGCCATCGATTTTTCCGGCACCGGCCGCCAGACCAAACGGCTCGTCGTGGCCGAGAACCTGTCCCGGGGCTATGACGGCCGCACGCTTTTTTCCGGCCTGGACATTGTGCTGTCGCCCGGAGTGCGCCTGGGACTGGTCGGTCCCAACGGCTCGGGCAAGTCCACCTTGCTGCGGGTCCTGGCCGGGGAAGAACGTCCCGACGCCGGCAGCGTGACCAGCGCACCGAGCCTGTCGATCGTCACCTTCGACCAGAAGCGCGAACAGCTCGACAAGGACCAGACCCTGCGAAACGCCTTTGCCCCGGATGCCGACAGCGTCATCTACCGGGGCCAGCCGGTCCATGTGGTCACCTGGGCCAAGCGGTTCGCCCTGCGCCCGGACCAGCTCGATCTGCCGGTGGGCCTTTTGTCCGGCGGCGAGCAGGCCCGGGTGCTCATTGCCCGGCTCATGCTGCGCCAGGCCGATGTGCTGCTTCTGGATGAACCCACCAACGACCTGGACATCTCCACCTTGGAGATGCTGGAGGAAAGTCTGGTGGACTTCCCGGGCGCGGTGGTGCTCATCACCCACGACCGGTCGCTGATTGACCGGGTGTCCACGGTGCTCCTTGGCCTGGACGGGGCCGGCGGGGCCGAGGTCTATGCCGATTACGCCCAGTGGGAAGAGGATTTCCTGGCCCGGGAGCGGGCCGAGGCCCGGGAGGCCAAGGCCCAGGCCAAGGGCAAGCCCAAGACGGACGCGCCCTCAAAGAAGCTGAGTTTCAAGGAACAGCGGGAATACGACACGATCGAAGCGACCATCCTGGCGGCGGAAACCGCAGTCGAGGCCGCCAGGCTCGCCCTGGAAGATCCGGCCATCGCCACCGACGGCCACGAATTGGCCCGGCGTCTGGAGGTGTTCCAGGCCGCCGAAGCCGAAGTGGAGCGCCTGTACATGCGCTGGGGCGAACTCTCGGCCAAACTGGCCTGACGTCCCCGTCCCAAACGCCGTTTACAGCGGCCGGCCGTCCTGGCCGGCCGCTGCCAGCAGATCGACATAGGCCCCGGTCACCAGATCCTGCGGGCCGATGCCCAGGGCGGCCATGAGCTGGTGCGCCTCGGCCAGCCCGACAGCCTCGTCTTCCGTCTCGCCCAGAACCACTTCCAGTTCCAGAAAGTCCCCCAGTCCCGCCACCCGGTCCAGATGCACCCGGGTGCGGCCGCACAGGTAGAGGATGCGCGCTTTGCGCACCCGGCCGCATTCCCCCAGGGCCAACCCCAGGGTGCGGCGCAGGTCGGCCGGCGCGTCGGTCGGGCTGATGTCGTAGCGCGAGGTCTTGGGACCGGCCGTGTCCGGGCGCTGGTAGAAGATCAGCTGGCCCTCCCTGGGCGAGAGCTGGCGCAGCTTGAGGCGGCCGCTTGGGCAATGGAAAAACGTGTCGTCCTGGGTCAGCACCGTGGGGCCGGCCGTCGCCAGAGCCGCCACCGCCGATGCCAGGGCGGCTACATTCAAAATGCGGGCTTTTATTTCGATATTGCGGGCCATGGTTCCTCCTTTGGCTGCGGGTTGCTGCGGCAACCCTACTGCGGGCCGGGCAGCGGGGGAAGCGACGGAAATGGCAGTGAATGGTATTGACATTGAAAATCATTTTCATTAAATATCAAATCAACACAGCGCCCGTCTCCCCCGGGACGGCCGACTGTCCGTAAACCCCACGGAGGAGACGATGACCAAGGCGCTCGTTGTTTTCGGGTCCACCACCGGCAATACGGAATCCGTGGCCGGGTATGTGGCCCGGACGCTGCAAAGCGAAGGCATGCTGGTGGATGTGCACGATGCGGCCACGGTGTCGGCCGATGGATTGGCCGAGGGCTACGATTTGGTCCTGTTTGGCTGTTCCACCTGGGGCGATGACGAAATCGAACTCCAGGAAAACTTTGTGCCCCTTTACGATGCCCTGGAAAAAGCCGGCCTCGAAGGGCGCGCGGTGGCGGTTTTTGGTTGCGGCGACTCCAGCTACACGCACTTTTGCGGAGCCGTGGACGCCATAGCCGAAAAGGCCGAACAGCTCGGGGCCAAGGTCGTGGGGCTGCCGCTTAAAATCGACGGCGACCCGGACGAGGCCGAGGCTGCCGGCTGGGCCAGGGACGTGCTGCAAAGCGCGGCATAGGGGTATGCTGCAACGACGAAGAGAAAGCATGCCTCCGGCGGCCAAAGGGCTGAGCCCTTTGGAATCCCGCCTGGGGTTCAGTTGATATGACCGGGCGGCCGGAGATCGAGGCAGCCCCGGGCGGATACGAGGAAAGGAGAACGAGTATGGCTTGCACAGGTGGAAAATGCTTGCTCACCAGCAAGGTGCGCAAGCTTCGCGAAACAGGAATGGAGGCTATGGCCTCGGGTGATTTGGACCAGGCCGAGGCGCTGCTGCGCCAATCGGTGGAACTGGGCGAAACAGACGGCGGCCTGGACGTGGTGACCGCCAATTCAGCCTACCGGCTGGCGCTGACCCTGCACCAGTCCGGGCAGCACGACGAAGCCGCAGCACAGTTTGAAAAAGCGCTGACCCTGGCCCGGGGCCGGGCCGGTTGCGGCAGCAAACTCTATAAAACGATTCTTGGGCACTTCGCGACGGCCCTGCCGTCCCGGGCGTATCCCGATCGGGCTTGCGCCGTCGGGGAGTAATGCCCCCCCCGGCGCGGGGTCGCGTCCAGCCCGGCCTGGCGGTTTCCGGCCGGACGCGGCCCTTTTCCCAGCCCGCAGCGCTAAAAAACGCTCATCCGGGTTTCTTTCAAGTACTTTTCTTCCAGAACCTTGCAGATGCGCTTTATGATGTTGCGCCGGATTTCCAGGTCGATGGGCAGGTTGGGGTCCTGGTGGGCTTCGTTGATGCGTGCGCCGACGACAAATTCAATGGAATCGCTGTCGACCAGGATATTATAGAGTTCGACGGCGGGATTTTTCTCCCGGGGCGCATCGTCCTGTTCGAGCAGCCGGGCCACCCGCGTCAGCGTCAGGATGCCCTCGGTGACCAGATCCACGCCTTCCATATCCGCGGCCGGCGGGATGTCGCCCGATCCGCCGCCGCGCAGGCTGTCGCGGATAACCCGGCCAAGTTCCCGGGCCACGATATTGGCGGTGGTGCCGCCGCAGATAACCTTGCGGCCGGGAAATTCGGCCAGCATCTCGGCGAATTCCTTGTCGCGGTGGGCGGCGTACGGCGGGCCGGTGAGCACGATGGCCCGACGCGGCCGGCGAAAATAGATGACCGCCGCCGTCATGTCGTCGTAGGCCCGCTGGAACGGTTCCTGGCGAAGGGCCTGGCCGAGAATCTTTTGGGACAGGGTGCGGGCCGAGATGTTCGGGTCCTTGGCCACGGTCTCTTCGACATACTCCCGGCAGCCCTTGACGCGCCAGCCCAGGCGCATCCGTTCCGAGCCAAGCCCGGCCTGGGTGATGCCGTCGGAGGTGAAGATCAGCCGGTCGCCGGGTTGCATGGTCAGATCGTAGACCCGGATGACCCGGTCGTTGTAGCGCGGCGAGGACACTTCCTCGAAGTCCAGGTTCTGGTTGCGGCCGTCGCGCAACAGGATCACCGGCGGGTTGTCCATCTCGACCACCCGGGTGGCCCCGTCGGAAAAGATGTCGACCACGGTGAAGGTGGCGTAGCTGATCTTTCGCACCTGGCACACCGGCAAGGCGTCCATGATGACTTCGGCCGTGCGCACGATGTCGGCGTCCTTGGCCGTATATTTAAGCGCCATGGTGGCGGTCATGAGCGACAGGATGCTGGCCTTGACGCCATGGCCTAGGCCGTCGGACAGGACCGCGATGACGCGCCCCTCGTCGGCGATGCGCAAGGTCTTGAAGGCGTCGCCGCAGATGTCCTCGCCATAGCGATTGCGCTGGGTCGCCTCCACTTCCACAAACATGTCTTCGGTCATGACCGGCGACCCCGCATGTCCTTGTCGCCAATGCGCTTGGCCCCGCTGGAGAAGCCCTCGGCCAGGGAGCGCAGCAGGATCTCGGTGTCGGCCATGTTCTCACCCAGGCGGCAGGCAATCTCCTGCACGGTTTCCAGATTCTTGCGGATGATCTCCCTGGCCCGGGTGGCGATCTCGTCGCGGCGAAGCTCAGATCCGGTGACGTCAAAGACGATGCCGCCAATGACGTTTCGCGGTTCGATGGTGAAGATGCTGACGCTAAACACCCGGTCGTCGTAGCGCAGGGCGTCGCGGTGGATGTCGGTCTCGGTTTCGAGCGACCGGCGAAAGAGGCTTATAAACGGCACGATCTTATCGAGGGCAGCGCCTTCCATGCCCGGACTGGCCTCGTAGGCCATGAGCGTCTCCTCGCCAAACAGCCGGGCGAAATGCTCGTTGCACTCGATGATCTGCAATTTGTTGTTGGCGATGACCACCCCGGCCGGGATGCAGCGCAACAGGGCGTTGGCTTTTCGGGTGGCCCGTTTGCGCAGAAAGTGGACGCACATGGACGGCTCGGCCAAGCCCTCCAGCATGGCCCGGGCCAGCCCCCGGCAGGACTCGTGGCCGCAGCCGCCGCAGTTGATCTCGTCTTCCGGGGCAAACTTGCCGATAAGCCGCAGCACCTTGGTGTACTGGTCCTCGCTGTAGACCGGCAGATCGACCGGCGAGGGATTCTTGCGTTCGGCAATGGACACCGACGGCTGGCGCACGCTCAGATCCGCCCCGGGGTGGACGGCCCGGTCAAAGACGTCGAGCTGGTCCAGGAGCCTGGGGCGACGGCTGGACACGCACGGCCCCCGCACGCAGCCGCCAACACAGGCCAGCATCTCGATGAACACCGGACGGGGCAAGACATGGTTGTGCATGCCCTGCAGGGCGGATTCAATGGTGGCGATGCCCGACAGCGTGGTGAAGCAGACCTGGTCGTTGCCGGCATAGGCCTTGATGGTGTCGGACATGCCGCCTTCCACAGGATACAGCGCGCCTTCCCTGGCCGGATGGGGCATGAACATGTCGGCCGGTCCGGGCACGAGGTCCTCCGGGCGGATATGTTCCTCGCGCAACATCACATGCAGATCGGTAAAGGTCATGGCCGCGTCAAGCAGGGCCGGATGGTTGTCGGATTCGGTTTTCTTGGCCACGCAGGGACCAAAAAAGACCACCCCGATGTCCTGGCCGTAGGCGCGGCGCAGCATCCGGCAATGGGACAGCAGGGGCGAAAGCAGCGGGGTCAGGTTGGGGACCAGCTCGGGCATGTAGCCGCGGATGAAATCCACTGCCGCCGGGCAGGCGGTGGAGAGCTGCAGTCTCGGGCCGCCTTGGGACAGGATGCCGGCCACGGCGGCCGAGACTTCCTGGGCGCCCAGGGCTGTTTCCGACACCCCGGAAAACCCGAGCTTTCGCAGGGCGGCAATCATGGATTCGGGGGAGACGTCGGGAAATTCCGTCACCCACGACGGGGCCAGGGACACGTAGGCCGGGCGCTGGGAACGAAGCAGCTTGTAGACGGGAAACAGGTCGCTGCGCACCTGCTTGGCGTGGGACGGACAGGCCGCCACGCACTGGCCGCAGGCAATGCACAGTTCCGGCACAACCGTGGCCCGGCCCCCTTCCACCTGGATGGCCTTGACCGGGCATTGGCGCAGGCAGCGATAGCAGTCCTGGCACTCGGCTTCGATGGTATAGATGGGGTAATGCGAAAGCATGTCGCCTCCCGGGAGAAGGGCTTTAGGGGCATCGCTGGGGGAGTCCGCCGTTGCCGGGAACCACTCGGAGGGTGGAAACGGGGGGGAGCTGGCCGGACAAGGGCCGGTGTACCGCCAGGGATGGCATTGGGCAAGGGAATCAGCCGGCCAGATGGCGGCTTAAGAGTTCGAGCAGGCGTTCGCCGCTGATTTCGCCGTAGAGTTGGCCGTCGATGCGGATGTTGGGGCCGCAACGGCATTGGTCCTCACAACGCGAACCGGTCAGGACAACGGATTCGGTCAGCCCGTGGTCGGCCAGATACTGTTCGATCATGAGCAGGTGTTTGCGGTTGCCTCTGGCGAAACACGAACTGCCCATGCAGATGACGATCTCATGTTTCATGGGCTGCGGGCCTCATTATGATACTTTTTTCACAAATTACCCGCAAAAAACAATCCCCGCAAGGGGAAACCAGCCGGCTTGTTGCGAAAACGCCACTCGCCGGGCCGTGCGGGACGGCTTTGGAGAACATGGTCACGATTTCCCAAACGGCAAGGACCATGGGGCGGCTTGCGCCGCAGGGTCGTCCTGGCCCGCTCTTGCCATGCTGCGGCAGGAGTCCTCCTCTGGAAACCTTTCATTAAAGTGGGTTTCCAAAGGGCACTGCCCTTTGGCCGCCGGAGGCACTCTTCCTGCTTTTTCCCAAGGCTCCTAGATAACAGCCAACGCCTCGACTTCGACCAGGAAGGCGGCGTCCACGAGCTTGGCCACTTCGACGATGGTGGTGGCCGGGCGGATGTCGCCGAACACCTCGCCATGGGCCTTGGCCACGGCGTCGAAATCGCCCATGTCGGCCAAAAACAGCCGGGTCCGCACGACATTGGTCATGTCCGCGCCGGCCTGGGCCAGGGCGTCGCGGATGATTTCCAGGGCGCGCACGGTCTGGGCATAGGCCCCGTCCGGGATGGTGCCGTCGGCCGCAGCGCCGACCGTGCCGGAGACGTAGACGGTGTTGCCGGCCACGACGGCCCGGGAATAGCCCAAAAGCGGTTCCCATTTGGAGCCGGAGGAAATATTGCGGCGAGGGGTCATAAAAATCTCCTTTGGGGAGCGCCCCGTGCGGAGCGCTTCCCGAAAGGAATAGCCGGTCGGGCCGGCGGATGCAACCGTGGCCCGGGGAAGGTGGGAGGCCTACTGCGCCGGCGCGCCAAGTTCGGCCAGGGAGCGGGCGAGGCTGGAAAGCCCCGAGGATCGGGCCAGGATCAAGGGTTTGAGACATCCTTTGCAGGCTTGTTTGACCAGCGAGCAGGCCTCGTGGCTGACGCAGTCCACGGGGCAGACCACGGCGTCGGCCGAGCCGAGCAGTTCCCACAACCGGTGGGAGGACTGTTCCCGGCCGCCGTCGTGGTGGAGCAGTTCGCAGCCGAATTTCTCGGCCAGGACCTTGTAATGGGCCACAAGCGACGACCGGCCGCCCACGTAGAGGACCCGTTTGCCGGTGATGGCGGTGTCCACGGGCAGGCCGCGCTGCAGGGCCGCCCGGCATTTGCAGGCGGCCGGGTCGGCGGCGCACCCGCCGGTGCAGGCGGGGTTGCCCTGGCAATGGCCGCCCATCTGGTCGTCCAGGCCGGCCAATTCGCCTTGGTGGTGCTCGGCATGGGCGGCGTGGGCGGCGGCGGCGTCGCCCAGGGCGGAAAAGAGCGAGGCTTCCAGGGCGGCCACTTCGCTGTCGCGGTCGGCCAGTTCCTGCCGGGTCCTGTGCAGATCGGCGTGCATGCGCTCAAGGAGCAGGGCTTGCCTGGCGGCTTCGGCCTCGGTGGACGCCAAACGGTCGGACACTTCCAGGAGTTGGTCGCGCAGGACGTCGCGCTCCCGGCTCACGGCCGCGACCGCGGAATTTTCAATGGCCTGGCGCAGGGAGATGCGTTCGCGTTCGGCGCTGCGGCGCTTGCCCCGTTCGGCCGCCAGTTCTTCCATGGCCTGGCGGCAGCGGGTTTTCCAGACCGACACGGCCTGGCGCAGCACGACTTTGCTATCCTCCAGAGCGGCGGTCACTTCGGTCAGCTTGTCCTCCAGGTGCGCGAGCTTGGACAGGTCGGCCCGGTTGGCCGCGCCCACCCGGTGGGAGAGCATGTGTATTTCGCCGTAGACATCGCGCAGGAGGCCGTCGCTGGCCGTCGGGTGGGACATCAGCGCCCAGAACGGCCCGGGCACGTCGCCGGCATCGGCCCGGTCGCGCCACAGCCGCCGCAATGCGGCCTCGTCTTCGGTTTTCCAAAAGGCGCGCAGTTCCCGGCGGTATTTCTTATCGAGGTATTTTTGCAGGTATTTGACCGCAGGGCTGCCTGCGATCTTGGCCTGGCCCACCAAAAACACGTGGGCCTCGTAGTCCGAGGCGTTTTCCGGCACGGCGTCGCCGAATTTGCGGCAGATCCGGCGCAGTTCGGACAGGGTCAGGCAGGTGCCGACGATGGGGCAGGCAAACTCGGCATTCTCAAACAGGGTCTTGCGTTCCATGGGGGTCCTCCGGGGCCGTCCGCGTGGCCTCTGGGAACCTTCCTTAGTCGAAATTGAAAATCATTGTCAATTAAAGAAGTGCTGCCAACTCATTTGCCGCACGCTCCGGGCAATCCCGGTCGGCCGCCGTGGCGGCCAGCTCTGCGGCTGGACCGACGGCAAGGCAAATGCGTGCGGGATTCCAGCCGTACAAAGCGTCCCCCTTTGCAGGGGTCCGGGGGGATCATCCCCCCGGCCGCCGGAGGCTTCTTCCGTCTTCCTCTAAACGGCGAAAAACAGTCGGGAGAGCCGGGAGCCGGCATGGCGGCGGGCCAGCCGGGTCAGGGCCAGGGAACCGGCAAACGAGACGACCAGGGCGGCCGCGCCAATCGGCAGGCGCAGGGCCGGGGCCACGGGCGGGGGAAGCAGGGCGTAAAACATCAGGACAATCGTGTAATGGGCCAGATAGACGCCAAGCGTGTCCCGGCCGGCCTCGGCCAGAAGGGCAAAAAGCCGTCCGCCCCGGGCTTCGGCCGCCCGGCAGGCCGTCAGCAGGGCCAGGCTGCCGGCGGTCTGAAAGAGCAGGCCCGAGAGCAGGAAATACTGGCGGTAGTTGGCCCCCAGGCGGCGGGCCTGTCCGTCCACTTCGGCCAGATAGACGATGAAGGCGGCAACGGCCAGGGCCACAAGCAGCGGCCAGCGCCGGGACAGGGCGTCGAAAACGTCGCCGTGTCGGGCCAGCCAGGCCCCCAGGAAGAAAAACCCTATCCAAACCGGCCCGCACTTGATGGCGACCAGCTCGAAGGCGTGGCTGGTCGGAGGGCTCACATACAGGGCCAGGGTCGAGGCGGCGTAAAAGCCCACGGTGACGGCGGCCGCGATGGCGGTCCAGGCGGTCAGCCGTTGCGGGCTGGCAAAGGGAGCGGCCAGGGCGGTCAGGACGAGCAACTGGAGCAGGGCGAAGAGGTAGTAGAGCTGGGCCACGCCGGTGAGCAGATCGGCGAGACCGGACCAGGAAACCAGCGGTATCCCGTAGCCCAGGCGCAGCACGAGCAGGGTGACGGCGTTCCAGGCCAGAAACGGCAGCACGATTTTTTTGGCCTGTCGCAACGGGCGCACGGACTGGGACGGGTCGGACGGCGGGGTGAAAAGCGAGAGCAGGTAGCCGGAAATACAGAAGAACGCCGGTACGGCAAAGGTGACCAGACAGGAGGTGAAAAGGGGGGTGACCGAAAAGTCGCCTTCACGGAAACAGACCGTGTTGCTGGCGTGGGACCAGACGACTACGAGCATGGCCAGGGTGCGGGCTGCCTCGATGAAGCGCAGATTGCGCCCGGAAGCCATGCCTAGGACTGGCCGTCTGGTTTGCCGGCCCGGGTGTCGTAAATGATCATATAGACCTGATCGATCTGGACGTAGAGGTCCGGCAGGTTCCAGATGGTTTGAATCATGGTGGTCATGGTGGGCGGGCCGTAGAGGGCGGAAGCCTTTTGCACGAGCAGGGGCACAGAAATCAGGTCATGGGTCATAAGGACCAGCGAAAAGCGGCCCGAGGACTTGGTGCAGCCGTAATAGACGCGGCCCAGCGGCACGCCTTGGAAGTTGGGCTTTTCGTCGCGGTCGTAGTGGAGCACAAACGGGCTTTTGGCGTTGACGTCGGGGTCATGCTCCAGGCCAAACATCTGATATTTCGGGTCCCAGACCGGCCGGGCTTTTTCCACGGCATAGGAGGGGCCGGAAAAAAGCGACTGGCAGTCCTGGCCGAAACTGTATTTGCCGAAGGTGTGTCTGGAATCCTCTGCGGCGGCAAGCGGCGAGGCGAAAAAGAGGCAGAGGCTGACGAGCAGTGCTTTGAACATCATCTGGTGAACTCCCCCAAGCCGGAGTGCCGGCAAAACTGGCAGGATGGGATGTAGGCCTATGGCCGGCGCTTGTAAAGACCACCCGGGACGGCGGCCGCGGCCAGGGCGGGCAGGGCCTGGGCCAGGGGGCGGCCGAGATAAAAGGGCAGCGTGTCCGGGTCGATGCCAAGGCGGGCCGGGAGCAGGTCGCGCATGGCGGCGTCGAAGCGGGCCAGGGCCGCGACCTGCTCCCGGGCGGCGGCATCGCCGCCGGCGGCCAGACGGCACAGCCCGGCCAGCCGGGTGAGATCGGTCTCGGTCTCGTGATGGGCGCACAGTTCGGCCAGGGCGCTGCCCGGCTCGATCAGGTCGGCCCGGGTGAGGCGGTCCGTGGCATACAGGCCGGCCAGGGCGGCGGGATCGTCGCAAAAAAGGGCGCGGCACTCCACCGGGCTGGCGTCGTGGACGGCGCAGGCCGGCGGGTCGCGGTACAGCAGGCAGGCCCGGCCGCCGGGGACCGGGCGGACCTTGACCAGTTCGGCCGGCGAGGGTCCGACCGTGCCGACGACGTTGTCGGTGACGCCTTCCCCCCGGCGCAGGGTGACCAGCTGGGTCAGGGTGATGCGGCCGTGGCGGACAAGCGGGGCGTCGGCCGCGTGCAGGGCCGGACCGCCCAGGCGGCAGCAGCGGCCGCAACGGCGGCAGGTCGGGGCAGGTCGGGGAGACGGCATGCAGCGGTGATGGTGCAAAAGGCGGCGTTTGGCAAGTTTCGGGCCGTGGACCCGGGGTGGCCGGAAATAGGCTTTGCAACGCGGGGTGGCTCGTGGTAAGAACAATGTTCCGGGAGTTCTCGCTCTAAGCCCGGTTTGCCGTTGACATAACGGCTGTTGTCATTTTAGATCGGGAGCGATTGTTCAAAAGTTCACGTTTCGTTTCCTGACCCCCAATTGAATAACACCCCATCCGTCGGCGAGCAGGGTCGGTCGGTGGGGAGGGCGCCCTAAGCGGCGCGCAAGCCCGCACGGAGCGCGTGTTAGCTGGTTAAGGCGGTAACTCTTCAAACCCCACTGGAGGAAGCAAATGGCGAAACACCAAACTCCCTTGTTGGACCAGCTCGAAACTGGGCCCTGGCCCAGCTTCGTGTCCGACATCAAACAGGAAGCAGCCCACCGGGCCGCTAACCCCGACGGCGTGGACTATCAGGTCCCCGTTGACTGCCCTGACGATCTGCTCGGCGTGCTGGAACTTTCCTTCAAGGACAAAGAGACCCACTGGAAGCATGGCGGCATCGTGGGCGTTTTCGGTTACGGCGGCGGCGTCATCGGCCGTTACTGCGACCAGCCCGAGATGTTCCCGGGCGTGGCCCACTTCCACACCGTGCGTCTGGCCCAGCCCTCCGGCAAGTACTACACCGCCGATTACCTGCGCGGCATCATGGACATCTGGGATATGCGCGGTTCCGGCCTGACCAACATGCACGGCTCGACCGGTGACATCGTGCTGCTCGGCACCACCACCCCGCAGCTGGAAGAAATTTTCTTCGACGTCACCCACAAGATGAACACCGACCTCGGCGGCTCGGGCGGCAACCTGCGCACCCCGGCCGACTGCCTGGGCCAGTCGCGCTGCGAATTCGCCTGCTACGACACCCAGGACCTGTGCCACACCCTGACCAATGACTACCAGGACGAACTGCACCGTCCGGCCTTCCCCTACAAGTTCAAGTTCAAGTTCGACGGCTGCCCCAACGGCTGCGTCGCCTCCATCGCCCGTTCCGACTTCTCGGTCATCGGCACCTGGAAGGACGACATCCGCATCGACCAGGACCGCGTGAAGGCCTATGTCGCCGGCGAATTCAAGCCGGGCGGCGGCTCCCACTCCGGTCGCGACTGGGGCAAGTTCGACATCGTCAAGGAAGTCGTGGATCGCTGCCCCACCGGCTGCATGTCCTACGACGGCGCCAAGCTGTCCATCGACAATGCCAACTGCACCCGTTGCATGCACTGCATCAACACCATGCCCGCTGCCGTGAAGATCGGTCTCGAAACCGGTACTTCGATCCTGCTCGGCGCCAAGGCCCCCATCCTGGACGGCGCGCAGATGTCTTCGCTGCTCGTTCCCTTCGTTGTGGTTGAAAAGCCCTACGACGAGATCAAGGAAGTCATCGAGAACATTTGGGACTGGTGGATGGAAGAAGGCAAGAACCGCGAGCGCGTGGGCGAGACCATGAAGCGTCTGTCCTTCCAGAAGCTGCTCGAGGTCACCAACATCAAGGCCATGCCGCAGCACGTCAAAGAGCCGCGCTCCAACCCGTACATCTTCTTCAAGGAAGAGGAAGTGCCGGGCGGTTTTGCACACGACGAGGCGGGCTACCGTCAGAGACACATGAGATAAGCGGGGGACATAAGAAATGGCATTCATCTCTTCCGGATACAATCCCGACAAGCCCATGGAAAACCGGATCACGGATATCGGTCCTCGTAATTTCGAGGAGTTCTATCCGCCGGTCATCAAGAAAAACAAAGGCGCGTGGGACTACCACGAGATCGTCAAACCCGGCGTGCTCAAGCACGTCGGCCTGTCCGGCGACGTGGTCTACACCGTGCGCGTCGGCGGCGCCCGCCTCATGAGCGTCACGCACATCCGCGAGATCTGCGAGATCGCCGAGAAGCATTGCGGCGGCCACCTGCGCTTCACCACCCGCAACAACATCGAGTTCATGGTCGAGACCGAGGCTGCCCTTGACGCCTTGACCGCCGACCTGGCCTCGCGCAAGTTCGCCGGCGGAAGCTTCAAGTTCCCCATCGGCGGCACCGGCGCCTGCGTCTCCAACATCGTCCACACCCAGGGGTATGTCCACTGCCACACCCCGGCCACCGACGCCTCCGGCCCGGTCAAAGCCGTCATGGACGACATGTTCGAGTACTTCCAGTCCATGACCCTGCCGGCCATGGTCCGCATCTCGCTGGCCTGCTGCCTCAACATGTGCGGCGCGGTTCACTGCTCCGACATCGGCATCGTCGGTATCCACCGCAAGCCCCCGATCGTCGAGCATGACCGTCTGGACAACATCTGCGAAGTGCCCCTGGCCATCTCCGCTTGCCCCACCGGCGCCATCAAGCCGGCCAAGGTCGAGATCGACGGCAAGAAGGTCAACTCCGTGGCTGTCAACGCCTCGCGCTGCATGTACTGCGGCAACTGCTACACCATGTGCCCGGCCATGCCGCTCGCCTCCGGCGAGGGCGACGGCATCGTGCTCATGGTCGGCGGCAAGGTGTCCAACCGCATCTCCATGCCCAAGTTCTCCAAGGTCGTTGTGGCCTTTATCCCCAACGAGCCGCCCCGTTGGCCGACGCTGACCAAGATGGTCAAGCAGATCGTTGAAGTGTACGCCAAGGAAGCTCGCAAGTACGAGCGCCTGGGCGAGTGGGCCGAGCGCATTGGCTGGGAGAAGTTCTTCGAGCTGTGCGATCTGGAATTCACCCACCACTGCATCGATGACTTCCGTGATCCGGCCTACTACACGTGGCGCCAGAGCACCCAGTTCAAGTTCACCAAGCACATCGAGGCTTAACTAACCACTTCCGGGCGGGGAGCGATCCCCGCCCGGATCAAACAAAGAGGGGACGGTATGCCTTCCGAGAAAGAGCAAGTTCTCGAATTCCTTACGGGGAAAACTGGCAAGTCCAAGTTCTACTTCAGCGATTTCTGCAAAATCTTCCCGGACAAAAAGCAGCGCGAAGTCAAAAAGGTCCTCACCGAGCTGGTCAACGAAGGCAAGCTGGAATTCTGGTCCAGCGGCTCCACGACCATGTACGGCATGACCGGCGCCGGCAAGCAGAAGGCCGAGGAAGATTAGCCCGAAGCGGTGCGAAGCGTTTTGCGAGTCGGATCTTTCGGCTTTGGCGGCACGCCTCGAACGGAACCGTTCCCACGGCGCCCTCCTGGCCGGGGCAGAACCTGCTCGTGAAACCCGAACTCTCCGACGCGCCGCAAGGTGTGCCTAAAGAAACGCGCCGTGAACGATCGCCCGCGTCTGGTCCTGGCCGGACTCTCCGGGGGGGCCGGAAAAACCATCCTCTCCCTCGGCATCTGCCGGGCTTTGGCCACTGCGGGTCTGCGAGTCCGCCCTTTTAAAAAGGGTCCGGATTACATCGACGCCGCTTGGCTCGGCCTTGCCGCCGGCCACGACGCCACCAATCTGGACCCTTTCTTATTGCCCCCCGAGCGCATTCCCTCCCTTTTTCTCGAAAAATCCGCCGGCGGCGACATCAGCATCATCGAAGGCAACCGGGGCATCTTTGACGGCATGGACGTGGCCGGTTCCTGCTCCACCGCTGCCCTGGCCCGGTCACTCACCGCCCCGGTGGTGCTCATCCTCGACGCCACCAAAATGACCCGCACCGCTGCCGCCATCGTGGCCGGCGTGGCCGGCTTCGAACCAGGCCTCAACCTGGCCGGCGTGGTCCTTAACCGTACGGCCGGTCCGCGCCACCGCGACATCCTGCGCGAGGCCATCGAAACCCTGGCCGGCGTGCCGGTGCTCGGCCTGCTGCCGAAAATTGCCGTCAATCCCATTCCCGAGCGCCACATGGGTCTGGTGTCCAACCGCGAGCAGGACGCCGTGGACCCCATTTTGGATGGCATTGCCGCCATCATCCGGGACAATGTCGACCTTGATCGCCTGCTGGCCATTGCCCGGTCCGCGCCAGCCCTGGCCGAGGCCGCCCCTCCGGCGTGGCCGGCCCCCCGGGGCGACGGAACCCGGCCGGTCATCGGCGTGGTGCGCGACGCCGCCCTGTGGTTTTATTATCCGGAAAACCTTGAAGCCCTGGAACGGGCCGGAGCCCGGCTGGTCAACGTGAGCATCCTGGATGCTGCGCCCTGGCCCGAGCTTGACGGCCTCTATCTGGGCGGCGGTTTCCCGGAAACCCAGGTCGAGGCCCTGGCCGCCAATGCCGTTGTGCGCAACCGGGTGCGGGATCTGTCCGCCGACGGGCTGCCGATCTATGCCGAGTGCGGCGGATTCATGTACCTGTGCCAGGGGCTCGACGTCGCGGGCACGGTCTACCCCATGGCCGGCGTCTTTCCGGTCACGACGACCCTGTGCGCCCGGCCCCAGGGTCTGGGCTACAGCGTGGCCCGGGTGGTGCGGGAAAATCCCTACCATCCCGTCGGAACGGTCCTTCGCGGCCATGAATTCCATTATTCCAAATGCCAGGCGGCGCTTGGAGCCTGCGCTGGCAGCGGGGGGCCGGGCCTGCCCGGGGCCGAGTCCTTCGCCTTGGCCATGGAGCGGGGGGTGGGAATGCTTGATGGCCTGGATGGCCTGGTCACGGCCAACACCTTTGCCGCCTACACCCACATCCATGCCGACGGCGCGCCCCATTGGGCCGATCATTTCGTGGCTGCCGCCCTGGCCCGTTGCGCGGCCAAGGGGTAATCTTCCGGCGCATTTTTTTGGAACCCTGCGGACGGACAGGGTTTAGGGCATCCAAGGCTTGGGGCGCGGCCGAAGCGCGGTTTGGCGCGAACTTTCCGGGTCTGCTTCAGACTGCACGCCCCACGACGTTGCCGCCGGTTTCGCCCCGGTCCCTCGCCGACAAGGAGTAACCAATGATCATCACCCGTCAGATTGCCTCGCCGCAAGGCTGGCTGGACTATCGGCCCGAACTTGGAGCGGTTGCGGTAGAGGGCGGCGACGGCCTGACCTACGCAGCCTATTTCGCCGGGTTGGAGGCCTTTGCCGGCGGCCAGGCCAACGCGGCGCTGCTTGCGGCGGCCATGGCCGCCGGTTGTCCGGCAGACCGGGCCGGGATCGACGAACTGGTCATCCGGGCGGAGAAGCACGGGGCGTTGTATCATCCGGCCAGCCTGACCGTGCGCGCCGGCGGGAGCGAGGCGAAGCTGTGCGTGAACGTGGCGGCGACTCCGGCGGCCGCCGCCATGTTGGAACAGGAGGCCGGGCTGCTGGCCGGTTTGCGGGAGCGCTTTTCGCCCGATTTTCTGCCCTGTCCCTACGCCTTTGCCGCGGCAAACGGGTTGGCCTTTTTGCTCGAAGACTGGTTTGCCGGCTATCATGAATTCCATCAGGACGGGACCGGCCGGGTCCGGCTCTGGGACTACGACGCTGGCGAACGCAGCCTGGATGCCCGGACCGCCCTGGAAATTTACCGGCAGGCCGCCCATATTCTGACCCGCTATTACCATGCCGACTCCGGGGCCAGTATCGGTCCCTGGCACCACGCGGCCGGGGATTTCGTGGCCAAGGTGACGGGCGAGGCCGTTTCCGTGCGGCTCATTACCGTTCGCGGCTACGGGGCCGGGCAGGATTTCACCGAGGCCGGGCCATTGGCCGACAAGCTGGCGGCCCTGGCCTTTTTCACCAACATGACCCTGCGCCTGCGTCTGGATCGGGTGGAAGGCGTGGGAGAACTGGTGCTGGCTGGCGAGGATGTGGCTGCAGCGGCGGTGGAGGGTTTTGTCTCGGGACTGGCGGCGCTGGGGCTCGACGCGCCAACCCGAGGCGGCATCCTGGAGTTTCTGCGCTCGTTTTCCCCTGAAGAACTGGCCCGGGCCGGCAGCGGCCTTGGCTGGCCGTGTCCCGAGGACGAGGCGGCGCGGTTGGCCCGGGCCTGGCCCGCACATGCTGCGGCTTTGGTCGCCGCCCTGGGCCGGTTGGCCGGCCGTTAAACCGGGCTGACCCTGGTCTGGATTGCCGCCGCCGGTCCGGGCGAGGCCGGCCGCTTCGCCGCTTCCCCGTCCGTTTTGGCAAAAACTCGTTGGACTGTTCAGGGACGCGCTTAGTCAGTCGGCGCGGACGCGCTGTTTGCAGCCTGCTTGTGGGCGGCGGCCAGGACCCGTTTGGCGTCTTCCAGTTTCGGATCGACGGCCAGGGCCTGGGTGGCGGCCGAACGGGCCAGATCCCAATGGCCAAGCCGGGCGGCGGCCTGGGCCAGGGCCTGGTCGTAGAGGGGCAGGGAACCGGTACGCGACTTGGCCTCAAGCAGCAGCCGTTCGACCGTCGCCCAATCCTCGCCCTTGGCGCCGGCTGTGATCAGGAAATCGTAAATCCGCGGGTTTTCGGGGGCTTCTTCCAGGGCGCGTTTGAGGTATTCAAAGGCGGCCTTGGGCTGCCCGGCATCGATCAGCCGCGAGGCGAGCAGCGGGAAAAGTCCCTTCTCATCGACGTACTCCTCCACAGCCGCCCGGAAATTCCGTTGGGCTTCCAGGAGATTGCCGTCAGCCAACAGCTTGGTTCCCTTGATGATGGCGTGATCGATGCGAAGCTTGCGCTGACGCATGGCGTCGAGCCCCTCATCGGCCAGATCGGCTTCGATCTTTTTGGCCAGGGAGACCGTAAAGACGGCCAGCTTTTGCTCCTGGCCCTTGGTGTAGGGAATCCCGTTGGGGACGTATTTTTTGACGCTTGGCAGCTTGCTGATGTTGGCCAGGCTTTCACGCAACAGGCCTTCAATGGGGGTCCGTTCACTGCCCGGCAGTTTGACGGACAGAAACGAGCGCAAAGAGAGGGCCACGAGTTGCACGGCGCGCAGTTCGTCGTTTTTGGCATACGCTGCCTTGGCCCGGGCCAAATCTTCCCGAATGGATTTACCGGTTGGCGGCATCCGTCTGTTCCTTGTCGATCCATTTGCCGCAAGCGGCGTGTCGCTGCACCCAGCGGGTCATGAAGCCTTCCGATGGTAGGCAACTTTGGCGCGGATGAAAAGTCCTTTGCCGTTAATGGGCCTCGCCCCAGGTCTGGCCGATGCCCCAATCGACTTCCAGGGGAACAGCCAGGGGATACACGCCGGTCATGCGGGCCGCCAGCCGTTCGCCGGCGGCCTGGGCGGCATCGGCCGGGGTTTCCAGCAACAGTTCATCGTGAATCTGCAACACCAGGGTCGCCCCAAGGCTGGCGAGGGTCTCGTCCCGGGCGGCGGCCAGCATGGCCATCTTGATGATGTCGGCTGCGCCGCCCTGGACCACGGTGTTGATGGCCTGACGCCGGGCCTGGGAAGAAAGCTGGCTGTTGGCCGAACTGATGTCGGGCAAAAGCCGGCGTCGCCCGGCCAGGGTGGTGACAAAGCCCTGGGTCTTGGCCGATTCCACGATGCCGTCGTAAAAGGCGGACAGTCCGGGCAGGCGCTCGAAATAGCGGGCAATAAAGGCCTTGGCCGCATCGAGTTTGATGCCGAGGTCCCGGGAGAGCTTTTGCGGTCCCATGCCGTAGAGCAGGCCGAAATTGATGGTCTTGGCCTGCCGGCGTTGGTCCGGGGCGATGTCGGCCTCGGCCGTGTCAAAGAGCAGGGCGGCGGTGCGGGCGTGAATGTCGGCCCCGTGGGCAAAGGCGTCGAGCAGGGCCGGCTCGCCGGACAGATGGGCCAGCACCCGCAGTTCGATCTGGGAATAGTCGGCTGCGACCAGCCTGTTGCCGGGGGCGGCGATGAAGCAGTCACGCATTCGTCGGCCGAACTCGCCGCGAATGGGGATATTTTGCAGGTTGGGGTTGGAGCTCGACAGCCGGCCGGTGGCCGTGGCCATGTTATTGAGTGTTGTATGAATGCGCCCGGACGGGTCGGCCACAGCCGGCAGCGGGCCGAGATAGGTCGAGCGCAGTTTCTCGAGCTTTCGAAATTCCAGGATCCGGTCCACCAGCGGATGCGCCCCGGCCAGCCGCTCCAGGGCTTCCTGGGAGGTGGACGCCGCGCCGCCCGGGGTCTTGCCGTGGGGTTTGAGGCCCAGGTCGGTATATAAAATTTCGCCCAGCTGCTGGCTTGATCGCGGATTGAAGGGCTTGCCGGCCTTGGCGGCGATGTCGGCTTCCAAGGCGGCCAGGCGCGTCCCGACCTCCTCGGCGAAGCGGGCAAAGGCGGCCCGGTCGATGCCGATGCCGGCCCGCTCCATGGCCAGGAGCACCGGAATAAGCGGCAGTTCCAGCTCGGCCACCAGCCGGGTCAGGCCGGCCGTTTCCAGCCGGGCGGCCAGGGTGTCGGCCAACAGGGCCGCGGCCCGGCCGGTGTCGGTCGGGGAAATGGCGCTGGCGTCCACGGCCGGGTCGGAAAAAAGGCTGTCGCGCAGCCGCTCAAAGCCATACGAGCGGCTTTCGGGGTTGAGCAGATAGGCGGCCAGGCCCAGGTCGAACCACAGGGCAAGGGGCAGGGCGGCATAGGCGTCGTGGGCCGCCAGCATGGCCTTGACCGAGGGCACGGCCACCCGTTTGGCCGTACCCAGCCAGGCGGCCAGGGCCGGGGGGGCGGCATCCAGGAAATGCTCGTCCGGGCCAAAAGACAGGCTCAGGCCTCCTTCCAGGGGGACCAGGGCCAGGGTACGGCCGGCTGGATCGGGCAGGGCGTCCAGGGCAACCACGGGTCGGGCGCTTGGCTCGGCCTGTGCCCCTGGGTCCGGCGTGTCCGGCGTGTTCGCGGCTTTCGCAGAGGGCGCAGCGGACGTTTTTCGGGCCGGGGCTGTCGGCGCGTCAAAGAGCGAGAGCTGGGCCGGGGAAGCCGGTTCCTTGCGGGCCGGGGCCTGGGGCTGGGCCGGCCGGCCGGGAACCTCCCGGGCCAGGGTGCGCAGTTCGTAGCCCTCCAAAAAGGCCTGCAAGGCCGGCTGGTCCGGGGTGCCCAGGGCTGTGTCGGCCAGACCGGTCTCGGGCAGGAGGTCGGTGCGCAGACGGGTCAGCTCGCGGTAGGTGAACAGGGCTTCAAAGGCCGGCTCGATCTTGTTGCGCACCGTGGGTTTTATGGTGTCGAGGCCCTGGCGGACGGCTTCCAGGGTGGGCAGGCGGCGCAGGATGTCGAGCGCCGTCTTGGGGCCGATGCCGGGGATGCCCGGGATATTGTCGCTGGCGTCGCCGACCAGAGCTTGCAGATCGGGCCAGGAGGCGGGGGCAATGCCGCACTCGGTCGTAAAATCGGCCAGGGTGGTCAGCCGTTCGGCCTTGCCGGACGGATCGTACAGGGCCACCTGGTCGCTTAAGCACTGTTTGAGGTCTTTGTCCGCACCGACAATGACGACCGGCAGCTGCGGACTGAACCGGGCGGCCAGACTGGCGATGCCGTCGTCGGCCTCGGCTCCCTGGGGCACGATGACCGGCACCCCGAGCAGGGCCAGGCCCTGGCGCAGGGGTTCGAGCTGGCGGGCCAACGGTTCGGGCATGGCCTCGCGATTGGCTTTATAAGCGGCATAGATATTGCTGCGGAAGGTCGGCCCCTTTCCGTCGAGAAAAAAGACCAGATGGCGCGGTTCCTGCTCTTTGAGAAGTTTGAACAGGAGTCGGAAAATCATAAACAGCGCACTGGTGGGGAAGCCGTCTGACCGGGAAATGTCGCGGAAGGCGTGGTAGCCACGGTAAATATAGGCGCTTCCGTCGATGAGAAAAAGCGGTGTTTGGGCGAAGCCAAGCCGTTTGGTCAGGGTCATGAAGCTCCTTTTGGCGGTCTTTTTCCCGCGCTGATGCCCTGGCTTGTACGGCAGGGGGCGGCCGGATGCAACCAAGAGCGAAGCGGACTCGACAAGGGTGGCAAACCCGGATACGCTACCGCGCTGGAATGGGGTGTATGCCAAGCTTGTGAATGGCTGTTCACAAGAGTATACAATCCGGATCAATTGTATTATCGGGAGATTGCCCTGCTTCAGGGAAAACTCTCGACATGGAGAGGACACGGCATGACCGCAGACGCGAAACGGCCCTATCGGATTATCATCACGGGCTTTTTGATTTTTGGTTTTCTTGTCGGACAGGCCTTTGCCCAGGATCCGGCCACGAACAAGGACCGTGTGGCCAAGCGCTACTCGGGAACCGCCCAGTCCGGCGCAGCCTCTGCCCAGACCGCTGATCCTGGCCTCGAAAACCAGATCAACAAGATCCCTCTGCCTGAATTTGTCAAGGAAAAGCAGACGGATCCGGCTGTTGCCCAGGCCGGCGGCAAGGCGGTCGCCCAGTCTGGCGAAGCCCAGTCCCTCGACATGGAGCAAAGCGTCCAGCGCAGCCTGGAAGCCAACCCGCAAATGCAGTCCGCCCGGGCCACCCTGTCGGGCTCGGAAGAGTCCCGGCGTCAGGCCCTGGCCAACTTCGGTCCGGTGGGCACCGTCAGCTACGCCTTCCAGCGCACCGACGCTAAGATCGTCAGTTCGACCGCCCTGGTGAACCCGGGCAACCAGTTGATCAACACCATGACCGGTTCAAACCTGGCCACGACGCGCACGGCGTCCACCCGGGAAGGCTACTGGCAAAACCTCTACCAGCTGCAGTTGCAGGTCACCCAGCCGCTTTTCACTGGCTTCAAGCTGTTAAACACCTACCAAAAGGCCGCGCTGACCAAAGAGCAGGCCGAAGCCAATATCAAATACACCGAGCTGACCCTGGTCAAGGCCGTACAGCAGGCCTTCCTGACCTTGCTGCAGGCCCGGGCCAACGTCTCGAGCAACAAGGATTCCGTGGCCCGCCTGGAATCCCAGTACAAAGTGGCCCAGGCCTATTACGATGTCGGCCTCAAGCCTCGCCTGGACGTGTTGCAGGCCGAATCCGATCTGGCCCAGGCCGAGCAGGATCTGCTCAAGGCCGAGAACAACGTCCTGGTGCAGATCGCCCAGCTCAACTCCCTGCTCAACCTGCCGCTCAATCAGCAGACCAACTATCTTGGCGAGTTGTCCTACATCCCCTTTGCCATGAATATCGAGGATTGCCTCGATCTGGCCTATAAGCAGCGCCCCGACCTGTACATGGCCGTCAAGTCCGTGCAGATCGCCGAGCGCAGCGCCAAGATCGCGGCCAGCCCGCTCTATCCCCAGGTCCAGGCCCAGGCTACCTACACCAAGCAGGGCAACACCCTGGACCTCGATCTCAAGGACAATTCCGGTTCGACCACCCCGGAAACCACGGCCGTCGGCATCACCGCCTCGCTGCAGGCCTGGGACTGGGGCTCGACCTACTTCGGCATGCAGGCCGCCCGCGAAAACGTCAAGAAGCTGCAGGCCGATCTGGCCAAGCTGCGCCTGGACGTCGGCTATCA
Source organism: Desulfovibrio sp. TomC (assembly GCF_000801335.2). Classification (NCBI taxonomy): domain Bacteria; kingdom Pseudomonadati; phylum Thermodesulfobacteriota; class Desulfovibrionia; order Desulfovibrionales; family Desulfovibrionaceae; genus Desulfovibrio; species Desulfovibrio sp. TomC. The sequence continues at coordinate 147,968 of NZ_JSEH01000011.1, read as the reverse complement.
GGTCAAGACCTACTATCTTAACATTCAGGATGCGGCCAAACGCATCTCGGTGGCCCGCACCGCCCTGGAAGCGTCCAAGGAAGGTTTCCGCATGGCCGTGGCCCGCTATCAGGCCCAGGTCGGCACCAGCACCGACGTCCTCGACGCCCAGGCCCGGGTCAGCACTGCCGAGTTCAACCTGACCCAGGCCCTGACCGACTACCAAAGCGCCCTGGCCGACATCTACGTGGCCATGGGCACGAAGAATCTCAACCTGGCGGTCAACAACTAGACTGCCGGGATTTTCTGCGACGCACAGGACGGCAGGCCGAGGGGCCTGCCGTTTTTTTTATGGCGCGGGCGGGGGCGGTTTGGGGTTTGGGGCGGCCTGGGTGAGTGCTCAATGCGGCCGAAGCCCCGGCGCAGGAGGCGGCCTGGACAGGCGTGGCAGCAAAGCCATGTACATGGCGAGGGTGCCCCCAACCAGGGGCGGCGCGGCGGGCCAGCCAGACGCAAAACGCCCGGCAACCCTATGGCTGCCGGGCGCGTTCACGCTGCCTGGAAGGGCTATCTGCCCCGGCGCTTGTCCAGGGAACGGCGGGTGAGCACGGCAAAAAAACCGCCGATGAGTCCCAGGGCCAAGCCCCGGCGCATGTCCATGAAAAAAATGCCGCCCAGGACGCCAACTGCGCCGCCGATCAAGAGGCCGCGTTTGACGTCGGCCCAGAAGGCCTTGCGCGTTTCGTCGGTGTTCATGCCTGCTTCTCCTCCGGTTCCAGAACTTCCAGGCCGCCCATATAGGGGATGAGGACCTTGGGCAGCGCCACCGCGCCGTCGGCCTGGACATAGTTTTCCAGAATTGCGGCCATGGTGCGGCCGATGGCCAGGCCGGAGCCGTTTAACGTATGCACGTAGGCCGTCTTTTTGCCGCCCTCGGGCTTGAAGCGGATGTCGGCGCGACGGGCCTGGAAATCCTCGAAATTGGAGCAGGAGGAGATTTCGCGGTATTTGTTTTGCCCAGGCAGCCAGACCTCCAGGTCATAGGTCTTGGCCGAGGAAAAACCGATGTCCCCGGCGCACAGGGCCACCACCCGGTAGGGCAGCTCCAGGGCCTGTAAAATGGCCTCGGCATGGCTGGTGAGCCTTTCCAGTTCGTCGTAGGAGGCGTCGGGATTGACAAAGCGCACCAGTTCCACTTTGCCGAACTGGTGCAGGCGAATGAGCCCCTTGGTGTCCTTGCCGTAGGACCCGGCCTCGGAGCGGAAGCACTGGGAGTGGCAGACGTAGCCCAAGGGCAGGGCCGACTCGGGCAGCACCTCGCCCCGGTGCAGGTTGGTCACCGGCACCTCGGCCGTGGGGATGAGGTAGGAGGGGGCGCCTTCGATCTTGAACAGGTCGGCGGCAAATTTGGGCAGCTGGCCTGTGCCGAGGAGGCTTTCGTCGGAGACGATATAGGGGACGACCACCTCGGTGTAGCCGTGGGCCGCAATGTGCCGGTCCAGCATGAAGGCCGCCAGGGCGCGCTCCAGCCGGGCCAGGCCGCCGCGAAGGACCACGAAGCGGGCGCCGGACAGCTTGGCGGCCCGCTCGGCGTCAAGCCCGAGGGCAGCCCCCACGTCCTGATGTTCGCGCGGCGGGAATTCGGTGAATTCACGCGGCGTGCCAACCACGCGCACGGTCGGATTGTCGTTCTCGTTGGCCCCGTCCGGGGTGGTGGCGTGGGGGATGTTGGGCACGCCAAGGAGCAGCTCGGCCACTTCGACGTCGATGGCCTTGGCGCTCTCGTCCAGGGCCTTGATGTCGTCGGACAGCGTGCCCAGTCCGGCCAGAACATGGGCGGCGTCGCCGCCGGCCCGCTTGATCTTGGCTACTTCGGCCGAGGCGCTGTTGCGCTGGCCTTTTTTCTGTTCAACTGCCGTGAGTAAGGCGCGCCGGCGTTCTTCCAAGGCCAGAAAGGCCGCCATGTCGAAGGGAAAACGCCGTCTGGCCAGGCCCGCGGCCACTGCCTCGGGGTTTTGGCGCAGGAATTTAAGATCCAGCATACTCGCTCCTTGTCAGAATCCATCGGCCATGCCTGTACGCGGCCGGCGTTTGCCGCGTCAAGCCTGGACGCCTCGTGCCGGGTCTTTCCGGGCCGCTGCCGGGGTTGGGTGTGGAGTGTGTGGGCGGTCTCGATTCTACAAATTTGGCAACAAGCCTCGAAGCAAGCCTGGGAAAAGGCCCGGTGACAGGCCGGCGAAAATCGGATAGGCGGGGCAAAATGGCCAAGGAGGCAATATGGAAGAGGTCCTGCGGCAACTGGCGGGGGCTCTGGGCGAGGCGCTCACAGCCCGGGGATGGATGCTTGGTTGCGCCGAATCGTGCACCGGGGGCTTGCTTGCCAGCGTGCTGACGGATGCGCCAGGGGCCTCGGCCTGGTTTGGCGGCGGCGTGGTGGCCTATGCCAATGGCATCAAACGCGATGTGCTGGGCGTGCCCCAGGTGATCCTCGACACCAAGGGGGCGGTGAGCCGGGAGTCGGTCTTGGCCATGGCCCGGGGGGCTCGCGGGGTGTTGCGGGCCGATGTGGCCGTGGCCATCAGCGGTGTTGCCGGCCCATCGGGCGGCACACCGCAAAAACCCGTGGGCACGGTCTGGATGGCCTGGGAAGGGCCGGATTTTACCGAAGTGCAGCGGTTTCAGTTCGCTGGCGACCGGCTGGCCGTCAAGCGGCTGGCCGTGGCCGAAGCCATGGAGGGACTGCTTGCCCTGGCCCGGCAGGCAGCCGGACCTCAAGCCTGAAGTCTGTCGGCGTCTTGTCGCCAACCCGTCGTCAGCCGGTCATCTGGGCCGGGGTGGGGGCATGATGGCCGCCGACAGGCAGCCGGGGAGGTCGCATGGGGATCCAGACAGCCCGCCTGGGCGGGGTGATGGGCGTGTGGGAGGCGGCGGACAGGCTTGAAGCCATGGCCCGGGAATTGCGGGCCGGCAGCCTGGGCGTTGCGGCCGGACGGGTCTCGATCCGGCTGACGCCGGCGGTGATGCTGGACGTGGAAATAAAGGCCACCAAGCGGCCCGACCGCGAGGGCCTGGACGTGCGGTTGTCGTGGAATCCGCACCAGCCGGGCGAATCCGGTCTTCGCGGCGAGTTCTAGTTTTTCTGGGGTCCGGCTCCGACAAAGACCGGACCGGTCGCCCGGCGCAGGGCGGCAAGGCCTTTGTTGGACACCACCCAGCCCTTGGCCTTGACCGCTCCCTTGAGATGGATGCGCAGCAGATAGCCATGCATGAAAAGGTCGCGCACGTCGTCGGCGTCAAAGGTCCGGGCCAGTTCCTTGGGCATCATGCCCCGATTCTGGGACAGCCGGGAATAGTGGTAGACGTCTGAAAGAATACGCAGATGTTCTGGTTCCAGGGCGTCGTCGGCCGCCCTGTCGGCCAGGATCAGCCGCCCAAACCCCGTCAGCCGCCAGCCCTCGACGTCCTTGCCGCAGGGAAATGAGAGCTTGACCCGCTCCAGAAATCCGGCATGTTCGAGGCCCGTCAATTGTGTCTTGTCATAATGCAGGGCCTGCCGTTTGGGCATGGTCCCGCTGTAGCGCTCCACCGCGGAAAACGCGGCGGCGGCGCGAAGGATATCAAATTGTGCGGGTGTGGGCTGCATGGCGGCTCTCTTTTTTTCCAAGACTAGCAAAATGCGCGACCGGCCGGCAAGTCCTCGGGAATCCCTGATGATTTCCGTCCTGGCCCGAGGATTTCCGTCCTTTACAATTTGCGCTTTTCTGGTAAGGAACCAGCCTGTTAAGCATTTGTGAAGAAAGGTACATTTCCATGCTCAAACTGGTGGATTTTCTTGTCCTGGACCAGCAGGTCGTCCTCGACGCCTGGTTCGACCTGATTCTCGGCACCTACTCCGAGAATACGGCCGTGCTGTGGAAAAAACGCGACGATCCGTTTGCCAATCCCGTGCGTCACCGGTTCGAGGCCGGCATGCGCGGCATTGTCATGGGGCTTGCCACCTGCGGCGAAGCGCCGGACGCAGCCACGTTCATCCCGTTCCTCGACGAGATCGTACGGGTGCGCGCTGTCCAGGATTTTACGCCGTCCCAGGCGACGGCATTCATTTTTCTGCTCAAAAAGGCGGTCCGGGAAGCCTTGTGGCCGAAGATCATCGAACACAACCTGTTCGTCCAGCTTCTCGCCCTGGAATCCGCCATCGACGTACTGGCCTTGTTCTCGCTCGACATCTACTGCGAGTGCCGGGAAAAGATTTATGCCCTTCGGATCGATCAGATCAAGAAACAGTACGACCGGCTCCTTAAACGGGCCAATCTCGTCTGCGACCTCTCCGCCGAGGGAGGGGAGGACCAGTAGGCGTCAATGGGGAAACCTTTAACGAGGTGAGGGTACATGGCAGCGTTTTACTCCTTTCTCGCGGTACTGGCGCTTATCGTCATCCCGTGGTTGGGCGTGGGGATGGGGATGAGCGCGCTGTTCGGGATTGCACTCCCGTACATCGCAATCATCATTTTTCTGGTGGGGTTTACCATGCGCATCGTGGATTGGGCCAAAAGCCCGGTTCCGTTTTGCATTCCCACCACCGGTGGTCAGCAGAAATCGCTGCCCTGGATCGCAAACAACCCCTGGGACAATCCGGTTGACAAGAAAGGCGTGTTCATGCGGATGGTCCTGGAGGTGCTCTGCTTCCGGTCGCTTTTCCGCAACACGTCGGTGAAGCTCCAGCAGGACGGACCCAAGGTCGGCTACAGTTCGGAGAAATCCCTGTGGCTGTTCGCCTTGATCTTCCACTACTGCTTCCTGCTCATCTTTGTGCGGCACCTGCGCTTTTTCATGATGCCGGTGCCCGGTCCGGTGGGCATTGCCGAATTTCTGGATTCCATTCTCCAGATCGGCCTGCCGGTCATGTACCAGTCCGACGCGCTGATCCTGGTCGGTCTGCTGTTCCTCCTGGCCCGTCGCGTTTTCGACGGCAAGGTCCGCTACATCACGCTCATGCAGGACTATTTCCCGCTGTTCCTGCTCCTTGGCATCGTGCTGACCGGCGTGTGGATGCGCTACGTGGTCAAGGTCGACGTCATCGCCGTCAAGGAACTGACCATGGGTCTGGTGACGTTGCACCCGCATCTGCCCACCACGCCCATTGACGCCTCGGTGTACGCCCACCTGACCCTGGTGTGCGCGCTTTTCATCTACTTTCCCTTCTCCAAGCTCATGCACATGGGCGGCATCTTCCTCTCGCCCACCCGGGTCTGCCCCAACATGAGCCGTCGGGCCATGTGGGTGAACCCCTGGAACGACCCCGCCGTGAAGGCCCATTCCTATGAAGCCTACGAGGACGAATTCCGCGAGAAGATGATCGAAGCCGGACTCCCCGTGGATAAAGAGGCCTAACAGGCCGGAATCAACTATTTCTGGAGAGAAGTGAGGAGCGATCATGGCCAAGTATCCGCCACCGGAAGAACTCATCAAGATTAATTACACCACGCCGGTCAAGTCGTGGATGGACACGAAGACGCCGTTTAAAACCGGCAATTTCAGCTACCCGGGCAAACCCGATATCCTCAAGTATCTCGGCATGCCCAACCCCCGCGTCTGGAGCCCCACCGACGACGACTGGCAGCTGCCGCCCGACTGGCAGCGCATCGTCATGGAAAAGTTCCGTTCGCTCCTGAAGAAGTACAGATCGTTTAAGGTCTTCATGGACATCTGCGTGCGCTGCGGCGCCTGCGCGGACAAGTGCCACTTCTTCATCGGCGGCGGCGACCCGAAAAACATGCCGGTGCTGCGCGCCGAACTGTTGCGCTCCATCTACCGCGGCGAGTTCTCGGCCGCCGCCAAGGTGCTCGGCAAGCTGGCCGGGGCCCGCAAGCTCGAAGAAGACGTCATCAAGGAATGGTTCCTGTACTTCTATCAGTGCACGGAATGCCGCCGGTGTTCGCTGTTTTGCCCCTACGGCATCGACACCGCCGAAATCACCATGATGGCCCGCGAGCTGCTCCACGAAGTGGGCTGCAACATCAACTGGATTCTCGAGCCGGCCGCCAACTGCAACCGCACCGGCAACCACCTCGGCATCCAGCCCCACGCCTACAAGGACATGATGGATTTCCTCTGTGACGACATAGAGGACATCACCGGCAAGCGCATCCGCCCCAATGTGAACAAAAAGGGTTGCGAAATCCTTTTCATCACCCCCTCGGGCGACATCTTTGCTGATCCGGGCATCTACACCTACATGGGCTACCTGATCCTGTTTGAACATCTGGGCCTGGACGTCACCTGGAGCACCTACGCTTCCGAGGGCGGCAACTTCGGTCTCTTCACCTCCGACAAGATGATGAAGAAGATCAACGGCAAGATGTACAACGAGGCCAAACGCCTGGGCGTCAAGTGGATTCTTGGCGGCGAGTGCGGCCACATGTGGCGCGTGATCAACCAGTACATGTCCACCATGAACGGCCCGGCCGACTTCCTGGAGACCCCGGTGTCCCCCATCACCGGCACCAAGTTCGACGCCGCCGCCGGCACCAAGATGCTCCACATCGCGGAGTTTACCGCCGACCTGATCAAGAACAAAAAGCTCAATCTCGATCCGTCGCGCAACGACAACTTCGTTTCCACCTTCCACGATTCCTGCAACCCCGCCCGAGGCATGGGTCTGCTCGAAGAACCCCGCTACATTATGAAAAATGTCTGCCGGCAGTTCTACGAGATGCCCGAGAACACCATCCGCGAACAGACCTTCTGTTGCGGCGGCGGCGCGGGTCTCAACAACGAAGAGTTCACTGAAACGCGCCTGCGCGGCGGCCTCCCCCGGGGCAACGCGGTCAAGTATGTGCGCGATCGTCACGGCGTCAACAACCTGGCCTGCATCTGCGCCATCGACCGTGCCACCCTGCCGCCCCTTTGCGACTACTGGGCCCCGGGTGTCGGCGTCTCCGGCGTGCATGAGTTGGTGGGAAATGCCATCATTCTCGATGGCGAGAAAAAGCGTACCACCGATCTCAGGCAAAACCCCCTGCCGGGGATGGAGGACGAGGAGGAATAACCTATGTACAATGCCAAATATATCATACCAGGCATTCTGTTCTTCCTGGCCCTCGCCCTTGTGCCCGTGGTGTACAACATGGGGCATCAGTTCGAGGTCAAGCCGGAACTGCCCAAGGACCAGAAAGAGTGCGTGCTTCCCACCAACGAGATGCGCGACAAACACATGCAGCTTTTAAACGAATGGCGCAACGAGGCTGTGCGTGACGGCAGCCGTATCTTCGTCAACGCCAAGGGCCAGAAGTACGTCAAAAGCCTGACCAACACGTGCATGTCCTGCCACCCAGACAAGGCCAAGTTCTGTGACCGCTGCCACGAAACGGTAGGCGTGGCCCCCTATTGCTGGGATTGCCACAACCTGACGCCGAACCAGAAGTCGCCCATTCCCCCAGTCGCCTCGGCGGCTACGGGCGGACACTAGGCCGGCGCGCCGGTGACACCTCCATTTAAGGGGACCATACCATGAAAAATAGCAGACGAGAGTTCCTGAAACTGGCAGCCGTCTCGGCCATGGGAATCGGCGCTGCGCGCCTCGGTTTCCTGGGCGACGCTCCGGCCCACGCTGCCGGTTTGCCGACTGTGGGCAATTACGAGGAGGGCCTTAAGGCCAAGCATTGGGGCATGGCGGTCTATTCCGCCAAGTTCACTCCCGAACGCATTGCCGCCTGTCGCAAGGCCTGCCACGACGAACACAACGTGCCCGACATCGCCGGGCCTAAAGAAATCAAGTGGTTCTGGGGAGCCTCCTACGAGGAGTCCTTCCCCACCGAACACGGCCACTACCTCTCCGAAGAGGTGGAACACCGTCAGTTCCCGCTCCTTTGCAACCAGTGCGAAACCCCCATGTGCGTCAAGGTCTGCCCCACCCAGGCGACCTTCCAGCGCCCTGACGGCATCGTCATGATGGACTTCCACCGCTGCATCGGCTGCCGCTACTGCATGGCCGGCTGCCCGTTTGGCGCGCGAAGCTTCAACTTCCAGGACCCGCGTCCGTTTATCAAAGACTTCAACCCCCACTTCCCCACCCGGATGCGCGGCGTGGTGGAAAAATGCAACTTCTGCGCTGAGCGGCTGGCCGTTGGCAAGCTGCCCAAATGCGTGGAAGCGGCCGAGGGCGCCTTGGTGTTCGGTGACCTGTCCGACGAGCAGTCCGACATCCGCAAGGTGCTGCGCGAGCACTTCGCCATCCGCCGCAAACCGGACGCCGGCACCTCGCCGAGCGTGTATTACATCCTGTGAGGTAAGCCATGCTGGAAAAAGCACTCAAAGGAAGTCCCCGTTATTGGGGCACGCTGACCGCCCTGGGCATGGTCATGCTGTTGGGGCTGGGGTTCTGGCTCTACCAGTTGACCTTCGGCATGAAGATCACAGGGCTTAACCGCGACGTGTCCTGGGGCTTTTACATCGCCCAGTTCACGTATCTGGTCGGCGTGGCCGCCTCGGCCGTCATGCTGGTCCTGCCCTACTACTTCCACCATTACAAAGAATTCTCCAAGATGATCATCCTGGGAGAGTTCCTGGCCATCGCCGCCGTCGTAATGTGCCTGGGTTTCATCGTCGTCGACATTGGTCAGCCGCAACGCATGCTCAACGTGCTGTTAAACCCCACGCCGCACTCGGTCTTGTTCTGGGATATGGTGGTCTTAAACGGCTATCTGTTCCTGAACATCATCGTCGGCTGGACCAGCCTCCAGTACTTCAAAAACGACATGACCCCGCCCAAGTGGGTCAAGATCCTGGCCATCGTGTCGGTCATCTGGGCCTTCTCGATCCACACCGTCACGGCCTTTCTGTACGCCGGCCTGCCCGGACGCCACTATTTCCTGACAGCCATCATGGCTGCCCGGTTCCTGGCCTCCGCGTTCTGCTCCGGTCCGGCCATCCTGCTCTTGCTGGTGCTGTTTTTGCGTCGCCTGACCGGGTTTGACCCGGGCCAGAAGGCCATCAACCGCCTGGCCGTCATCATCACCTACGCCATGTGCGTGAACATCTTCTTCTTCCTGCTTGAAGTGTTCACCTCGTTCTACAGCAACATGCCCGGGCATATGGCCCCGCTGATCTACCTGTTTAACGGCATCGACGGCCACACCATGATGGTGCCCTTCATGTGGACCGCCGTGGTCCTCGGGCTTGGCTGCCTGCTGTTCCTCATTCCGACGCCGGTGCGCCAGAAGACCCCGGCCCTGGTCACGGGCCTGATCATGCTGGTCATCGCCTCCTGGATCGACAAGGGCCTTGGCCTGTTGATCGGTGGGTTCACGCCCAACCCGTTTGAGGAAGTTACCGTCTACTCGCCCACGATCCCGGAAATCATGATCTCGCTTATGATCTTCTCCCTGGGCGGCATCGTGCTGACCGTGTTGTGGAAGATCGCCATTGAAGTGCGCGTCGAAGTCGAAGGCGGCAACCTGTCCATGGTTCCGCCCCCGGCCGCCGAATAGCGCCAGCCGACCTGCTTCAAGCAAAGGCCCGTCTCCGAGAGGAGGCGGGCCTTTTGGGTTTGCCGGGACTGGGCAGGGGAGGGCGGCGCTGGTTTACCGGGGAAGCGGCCGGCCTGTCGGCCAGGGGGCCGGCTTGGGGGGAGCAGCAAGGCGGCCGTGCGCCCGGGGCGCGCTCAGGCGCTGCCGGATTCTTCGGGCGGGTCGCAGACGGGCCAGAAAACCGACCGGAACGGCTGGAGTGACCGGGCTACTCGTCTTCGACCAGGACCAGCTCCCGGCCCTCGCCGGGGTAAATGCGGCGTTCGGCAAAGGGTGTTGGCGTGTGGGCCGGCCATTTGCCGGGCTGGGGCTCAGAGCCCTCGCGGGTCACGGCCGAGGGGTGGCGGTCGGCCATGATGGGATGGCCGCTGATGTCCACCCCGGGGACCGGACAACTGAACTCAATGGCGATGTTGTTGGGATCAAACGAGTAGACCGAAAAGATAAACCCGTGGTCGATCAGCTCCGACACCCAGAAGCCGGCTGCTTCCAGGCGGTCCTTGATGTCCCACAGATCGTCCCGGTCGCGCACGCCGATGGAGACGTGGTCAAAGGCCAGAGGGCCCTTCACCGGGACGCCGTGGTCCTTGGGCGGGATCGGTTCGACCTGGGGCCACTCGAAAAACGCCAGCATGTCCGTCGGGGAGATTTCCAGGAAATAGTGCCGGTACCCGGGCCGGCCAAGACCGGCCACCAGACGCATCCCCAGAAGATCCCGCCAAAAGCGGATGGTGGCGTCCATGTCGGCCGTGGCCATGGCCAGGTGATTGATGCCGGTGTAGTGCATGATCGAACTCCGCTACAGGATCATTCGGTATCGATCCCCAGACTTTGCGGGTAAAACTCGCCCTGAAAGACCAGTTCCGCCGCGCCGCGCAGATAGGTCTTGCCGTCGCGCAGGATGACGCCGAGCACTTCGCCGCCGGTGGTGGTGATTTCCGTCTCCTCGCCGGTCATGCCCAGTTCCCGGGCAATGATGGCCGAGGCCACGGCCCCGGTGCCGCAGGCATAGGTCTCGTCTTCCACGCCGCGCTCGTAGGTGCGAAGCGACAGGCTGCCGTGTTCTTCCGAGGCAATGAAATTGACGTTGGTCCCGGCCGGGGCAAAGGCCGGATGCTGGCGGATGGCCCGGCCGAGCTTCCAGACTTCGACCATCTCGATATGATCCATGACGGCGACCACGTGGGGCACGCCGGTGTTGACCGAGTGCAGGTGAAAGGGCCGGCGGTCGATCTCGATTTCCATGTTGAGGCGCAGATCCTTGGGCGGGGTCAGCTGCACCGTCACCTGATTGGAATCCACGTCGACTTCGGCCTCGATGGGACCGGCATCGGTGCCGAACACATGGCTGGCCGGGGCGATGCCGAGCATCCAGGCGAGCCGGGCGGCGCAGCGCGAGCCGTTGCCGCACATCTCGGCCCGGGAGCCGTCGGCATTGAAAAAATGCCAGATGTAGGCCAGTCCGGAATCGGCCGGAGCGTGGTCGAAAAAGATCATGCCGTCGGCTCCGACGCCAAAGGCTTTGCGACACACCGGGATGACGAGCTCGGGCATGGCCGCCGGATCGATCTCCAGCGCGCGGTTGTCCACAAACACGAAATCATTGCCGCAGCCCTGCATCTTGAAAAACGGAACGGATTTGCCGCAAACAGCCTCGATATCCATACCAGACTCCTTTCGGATAATGTAGCCCGAGGCTAGCAGATCGCCTGGGCTGCGTCGAGAGGCGGCCAGGGGGCCGGGGGTGTGGTGTTTGGGACTGGCCGTCCGCTATTTTTTGGCGGCCGGTCAGGACAAAGCGGCCACGGGCCGGACCAGGACGGCCGGGGTCCACAGGCGCAGGGAATTGACCAGCCACAGCCCCTCGGCCCGGGCCAGATCGTCCGGGGTGAGAATCGCCTCGGTAAGGACGCCCCGGGCCAGCAGCCGCGCCCGGTAGACGCCGGGAAGCAGGCCGCAGGACAGGGCCGGGGTGAGCAGGCGGCAGCCAAGGCGGACCACTACCGTGGCCCGGCAGCTTTCCGTAACCTCACCCCTGGTGTTGACCAGGAGCACGTCGTCGCAATCCGGGCGGGCGGCCAGGGCGTGGTCGTAGCGCTCCCGCCGGGTGGTTTTGTGAAAAAGGGTCGGGTCGTTGGCGGCGACCGGATCGGGGCACAGGCCGAGCCGGGCCGGTCGGGTGAGCCTGCCCGGCAGGGGGAAGGACTCGGTTGTCGCCTGGCCGCAGGCGGCCAGGAGCAGGCGCACCCGGCGGCACTGGCCGGCCGCCTCCTGCTCGGCCCGGGCCAGGGCGGCGTCGATGGCCCGGTCGTCCAGGGGAAAGCCCAGGGTCCGGGCCGAGGCAGCCAGCCGGGCGCGGTGTTCCGCCAGAAATGAATAACGGCCGTTGTCCAGGCGAAGCGTCTCCAGCAGAGCGAAATCGGGCGGCGGGTCGGTCAGAAACCGGGCCTTTGTCCGGCATTCGGCGTATTCCTCGGCAGGGCGGGAATCATGGGTGATGCCGCCGCCGACGCCAAAGCGGCAACGGCCGTCGGCGTGACGCAGGGTGACGGTGCGGATGGCCACGTTAAACAGGCACTCGCCGTCCGGGGCCACCCAGCCGATGGCTCCGGTGTAAAAGCCCCGGGGAAATGGTTCGAGGCGGCGGATGGCGTCCATGGCGCTGCGCTTGGGCGCGCCGGTGATGGAGCCGCAGGGGAAAAGGGCGGCCAGGACGGTGATAAGGTCCAGGCTGCGGGGCACGGCGGCTGTGACGGTTGTGGTCATCTGCCAGGCTGCGCCCAGGGGCTCCACGGCAAAGCGGTCGCTGACGACCACGCTGCCCGGCCGGGCGATGCGGCCCAGGTCGTTTCGCACGAGATCGGTGATCATGCGGTTTTCCGCCTGGTTTTTCGGACAGGCGGCCAGGGCGGCGGCCTGTCCGGCGTCAGATTCGGGCGTGACGCCGCGGGCCAGGGTGCCTTTCATGGGCCGAACGGTAACCTGTTCGCCCTGGCGCTTGAAAAAAAGCTCCGGCGAAAACGACAGCAACGACTGTTCGCCCAGATCCAGGCGGCAGCACAGGGCAGCCTGCTGCCGGGCGGCCAGGGCGGCAAACCAGGCGTCCCGGTCGCCGGCCAAGCGGCTTTCCAGGGGAAAGGTGTAATTGACCTGATAGCACTCGCCAAGGACGATGTGCCGCTGGATGGCGGCGATGGCCCGGTCGTAGGCCTCGCGGCACAGGCCAGGGGTCCAGGGCGCGGCAGTGGGCGGGCCGGCCTGGGTCAGGGGCTTGGCCGGCAAGGGGGCGTCGTAGGCGGCGGCAAAGGCGAGCGGCTCCCCGGTCGGGGCATGGACCGGGAGGCAGGCGTCAAAGGCCGGAGCCGCTTCGTAGGCCAGGGCCAGCACCAGCCAACGGCCGCGCTCCTGCTCGGCCAGGGCGGCCCGAAGAAGCGGCAGGACCTCTTTCAGGCTGTGGGCCAGGCCGCTCCAGACCGGGGCGGCAAAGGTCCGGGGCCAATCCCGGGTGGCGGCGTCGCCGGCCGGGCCGGCCCCGGCAAACCAGGCATCGCCCTTCATGGCCGCCCGCCTTGCCGGGGCGGGATTGTGACAAAGGCCGGGGCGGTGGCCTTTTGGGGGGATAGCGGGTAAGACTGGGGCTGACCGATCAGGGCATGGGGCCGGGCCGGTCGCACAAGTCCGCATGACAGGCCGTCGGCAGCACGGCTTTTTCTGGAGGCCTCTATGCGTGGACGGATGCTCAAAGTGCTCATGGTGATCCTGGTTCTGCTCCCGGTGGGGTTGACCGCCTATCTGGCCAATTCCCTGTACCACCGCAAGGGGGTTCCGGAAGCCCTCGAAAATCTTACCAGACAGTTGTTTCAATCCAAGGTGGAAGAGCGCAAGGCCGAAACCAGGGCCAAGGACCTCGAACGCAAGACCGAGGAATTGCAGACCGCCTACGACGCCCTGGTGGCTGATCTGCGCGGCGAGGTGGACAGCCGGGATATCCGGGTGCGCCAGTTCCGGGAAAAGCTCGAAATCAATTTTGTGGACAAGATCCTTTTCGCTTCGGGCAGCGCCGAGATCATGCCCAAGGGCCGCGATATCCTGAGTCGGGTCGGGACCGTGCTGGCCAAGGTCAAGGGCAAGAGCATCTACGTGGTCGGGCATACCGACAACATGCCCATTCATTCCGCCCTGTATCCCTCCAACTGGGAGTTGTCCGCCGCCCGGGCCGCCTCCGTGATCCGCCATCTCTCCGAGACAAGCGGGCTTGTGCCGGAACGCTTCACTGCCATGGGCCGGGCCTTTTATCAGCCTGTGGCCAGCAATGCCACGCCCGAAGGCCGGCAGGAGAACCGTCGGGTGGACATCATTGTGGCCGATGTGCCGCTTCTGGCCGGCGAGACCGGTTCCCAGTCCCTGCGCGGCACGGTGTCCGGCGGCGGGCAACAGCCGGGTGGAGCCGGGGAGGGCGGCGACTCGGAGCTTTTGCGCGAGACGACGCCGCCTGCAGGCCCGGCCCCGACCGCTCCCCAGACCCTGGGGACCGAGCCGGCCGGGAGCGCGCCAGCCAAAACCGGGACGAGCGATGGCGGAGGGAAAACAGGGGAACCGACGCCAGCTTCGCCGGCAGGCAGCGAACCGGCCCCATCGCCGGCGGCGGCCCCGGCCCCGCCATCAACCGAGGTTCCGGCTGGCCTGGAGTCACAACCGGCCGACAGTGGGCCAAACGACGCGCAGCCGGCTCCGGCCGGGTCGGAACGGCCGGCGGAAGGCCAGTCCGGTCAGCCCGCCCTGCCGCCGCCGCTGCCCGACGCCCCGGCCGGGGCCGGCGGGACGGCGGCCGGTTCCTGAGTCGTCCCGTGCGCTCTGGCGATGCCTGGGACCGGCCCTGGCCCGCACTGTTTCCGTGCAGGCCAGGGCCGGTTCGGGAACATCCGGGGAATGCCGGGCTGGGGCCGGATCAGACCGGCTTGCGGGCGGTCATCAAAAAGACGGTAAACGCCTTGGGTGCGCCGTTTTTGCCGGGCTTTTCGATGGCGGCGGCCGTGGCGGCGTCGATGCCGGTAAAGCCGATGCCGGCCAGCATGTCGGCCAGATCAATGCGGTCGAAGCCGTGGTGGTAGACCCCGGCGTTGTCGTCGTGAAAAAACCCGCCCTCGCTGTCAAGGTCGGCCAGGGCCAGGGCGCCGCCCGGGGCCAGCGCGGCAAACAGGCGTTTGAGCACCGGCTCGGGCTTGGGCACGTGGTGCAGGGCCATGGCGCTGGCCACAAGGTCGTAGTTGCCGGGCAGGGGATCGCCGGCCGCCAGATCGGCTTTGAGAACGCCGACATTGCCAAGGCCAGCCCGTTCGATCTTGGCCGACAGCTCGGCCAACATGCCGTCCGAGGTGTCCAAGCCCGTGACCTGTCCGGCCCGCTCGGCCAGTTCCAAGGTCAAAAGCCCGGTGCCGCAGCCGAAATCCAGGGCGCAGGCGATGGGCTGGCGGAAGATCCCGGCAGCGGTCATGGCCTGGGCAATGTCCCGGGCCAGTTTGAAACGAAAGGGATTGGCGTCCCAGGCCGCAGCCCGGGCGTCGAAACGGGCGGTGTCGTCATCCACAGGCGGCGCTCCTTTTCCTATGGTCATGAGGCAATCTCCCGGCCGGTCGCGGCAGCGATTTTGGCCAGCAGTTCGTGTAAATCACAGGGTTTGATGAGGTAGTCGGCGGCTCCGGCCGCCAGGCCCTCCCGGGCCGCCTCCCCGGAGCCATGACCGGTCAACATGAAGACCGGCAGGCCCGGCATCTGGCTTTTGAGCCATTTGAGCAGGGCAAGCCCGTCCATGTCGGCCATCTTGAAATCTACCACTGCGGCGTCAAAACTGCCCTGGGCCACGGCCTCCATGGCTTCGCTGCCGCTTTGGGCCACGGTGACGTCCAGGCCCCGGCGGCGCAGCCGTTTGGCCAGCACTTCGGTAAAGCCCGCTTCGTCGTCAACCAGCAGCAAGCGCAAGACCGTGGCGTTCATGCAGTCTCCGGCAGGGCAGCGTCGGCAGGGGCCGGGGTTGGCCGGTCGGCAAAGGCCGGCAGCGCGACGCGAAAGGTCGTGCCTTGTCCTGGGACGGAGCGCACCGAGATGTCGCCGCCAAGCTCACGGACGATGCCGGCGCTGATGGACAGGCCAAGTCCGGTGCCTTTGCCGCGGGCCTTGGTGGTGAAAAAGGGTTCAAACACCCGGTCGATGACCGTTTCGGGGATGCCGTGGCCGGTGTCGGACACGAGCAATTCGCCCCCATGGCCAACGCGCCGGGTGGTGATGGTCAGCTCGCCGCCGCCCGGGGTCATGGCGTCCAGGGCATTGTTGATGAGATTTAAAAGAACCTGCTGCACCCGGGCCGCCGAACCGGACACGGGCGGTACGTCCGTGGCCAGATCGGTCACAAGGCGCACCTGGACGTGGCTGGCGCGCCGCTGCGACAAGGCGGCCATTTCGCCGGCCAGGGCGCTGAGATCGATGGCTGTCGGGGCGTCGTCGGTCTTGCGGGCCATGGGCAGGAGCATGTGGGTAATGTCTTTGCACCGCGCCCCCTGGATCCGGATCTGGTTCAGGGCGCGGCGGATTTCGGCCTGATCGTCCGGGCTTGCGGGCGCGTCGTCTTCCAGGATGTCCAAAACAAGCCCCGCCTCCTCCATCATGATGGCCACGGGGTTGTTGATCTCATGGGCCACGCCAGCGGCCATTTCGCCGATGGCGGCCAGTTTGCCGAGGGTTAAAATCTGGCGGCGCAGCAACCGGCCTTCCTGCTCGGCTACAGACAGGCGCTGCTCCATGCGCCGGACCAGAAACGTCGCCCCGGCCACAGCGGTCAGGAGGCCCAGGAACGCGGCAACCAGGACGCCGGCCGTGCGGGCCTGCGGGTCCAGGGCGGCCAGACAGGCGGCCAGCGGCAGGAGCGAGGCGGCCACAAAACCCAGCGTCCAGGCCAGGGCCGGCGGCTGTTTGGGCGGCCTGGCCCTCAACGAAGGTCTCCGGGACAATGGCAGGGGAACCCAGTGGCGCTACACATGAAAAAAGCATACGTCTCCAAGGAAGCTTTTACAAGGCGGCAGCAGTGCATCCACCGCGTCCAAACCGGAGGGGGACCCCCATGTCCGATGGCGTCATCGACCTCAAGCGGCAACTGCGGGAACTCAAGGCCCATGAGAAACTGGCCGGATTTACCGGGTTTCATCTCGATCTCGGCGATGGCGGCCCGGCCAAAGAGGGCGTCCTCAAGATTGCCGAATTTGTCCGGCCGGACCGTTCCGGCTACATCACCCTGACCTTTCAGACCGATCCCGACCCCGCACCGGCCCGCCGCGAGGCCCTCGCCGGCGTGTTCGACCGCTTTGCCCGGTTTGCCCAGGCCGCCGACGCCGGCAATGGCCAACCCCGGTTCGGCCAGGGGTTCGAGTATATCATGGTGGTGACCGAAGGCCTGGCCGACGGCGATGCCTGGTTTCTGGTTGACTGCGACATCTATTACAAAAATCTGGCCGGCCGGTTGTCGCAGCTGATTGAAGGCTCGGTGCTGCCCGGACTGGCCGGGGTCATGCCCGTGACGTTTGAGCCGGTCAATTGGTGGGAAGCAGACGCCTGAGGGTCGGGCTGCCCGGGCTTGAGACGTTGCCCTGGTACGGCAAATGGCCTACACAACCTGTGCGCCCCAACCGGGCCGCCTGAAACCATCATGCAAGCCATATCGCAAAAAAAACGACTTCTCACCGCCGCCGTGGGCCTGCCTGTGCTGGCTGCGGCCGTCCTTTGCGGCGGCTGGCCCCTGGCCGGGCTCATCGCGATTGCCTCTATCCTTGGCATGCGGGAGTTTTTCGCCATGGCCGACCGGCCCGGCCCGGTCCTTGAAGCCCTCGGGTATCTCCTGGGCGCGCTTTGCGTGGCCGCCCTGGCTGTGGGCCAGTGGCCGGCCGTGGTCGGCCTGCTGGCCGGGGCGCTTTGGATCGAGCAATTCGATTTTCTGCGGCGTTTCGCGGCTCGCCAGGAACCCTCCCCGCCGCAGGGCCGGCTTGCGGCCGCCATGCTGTACGTGCCCGTGACCCTGGGCCTTATGACCCTGTTTTCGCCCCTGGAAACGGCTTTTGTCCTGGCCGTGGTCATGGCCGCCGACACCGGGGCCTACTACGGCGGCCATCTCGTGGGCGGGGCCAAGGTCTGGCCGGCGGTCAGCCCGGGCAAGACCTGGGCCGGCTCGGTGAGCGGGGTGGCGGCCGGGGCTGTCGTTGCCGCCGTGTTCGCCGCCGCAACCCCTGCCCCCTTCGTCCCCCTGGCCCTGGCCGGCGCGGTGCTGGCTGCGGTTTCGCAGTTCGGCGATTTCTTCGAGTCTGCCCTCAAACGGGTTGCCGGGGTCAAGGATTCCGGCACGATCCTGCCCGGCCACGGCGGCCTGCTCGACCGCGTGGACGGATTGCTGCCCGCCATCCTGCTCTACGCCGCCGGCCGGTCCCTGCTCGGGCTGGTCTAAAGGAGCCGCCACACCATGGACGACGCATCCCCGCTTGACCGGGACGGCCGCTTTGCCGCCTGCCTGGAACGCCTGGAGGAACTCAAGGCCGCAAAGGCCCGCCGGGAAGTGCTGGAGGAGCGGGTTTTTCTGGAATTTCTGCGAGCCAATCGCGGCCGCATCAATGAGTTTCCCCTGCTTGAAACCGAACAGCAAAGTCTCATGGACATGCTGCTGCGCCGGGCCGAGGGCCTGCATCCCGGGCACGTCTTTATCAAAGAGCATTTTTCGGCCTATCTCCTGGAACTCAACCACTACGGCAAGGCCAAGGCCGTGGGCGACGCCGCTGCCCAGGAAAAACTGGCCAAACGCCTGGAGCGCCAGGAAACCATCCTGGCCAAGTGCCTGCAAGGCGCGGTCTATGCCTCAAGCCTCGTCAAAGACAATTTCAGCGACGCCGTCATCCGCCATTTCGGCGAAAGTTCCCTGGGGAAGATCGAAGAAATCACCTCCACCATGGTCTTTGACGAACTCTACTGGCGCGCCTACATCGACCGCTTTATCAAAGAAGAGGTGCGCGGGGCCTACGACGATATTCTGACCGAGCGACGCTATCGGCTGTTGCGCGAAGGCCAGCTCCTCATGGTGGCCTATCCCTTCGACGCCGTGCTTTCCAAGCTCAAAGGCACCACCAAGGCCATCTCCAAAACCCGCGTCCAGACCGCTTTTGAAGACGCCGTCGACTCCGAAGACGGCCGCGCCAATGCCGAAGCCGCCTTGAGCCTGTGCCAGCGGTCCGATCTGGGCGACAGCGACAAGCGTCTGGAACGCGACGAACTCCAGTTCGCCAGCCGGGTGGCGGCCATGGACACCACGACCGCCGACTACCGGACCGCCCTGCTGGATGAAACCGTCGATGCCGAGGATGCCCGCGAACGTTTCGGCGAGCTGGTGGTAGCCCTTTGCCTGGGGGCCATGGTGTCGCTTCGGGTGGTGCGTGAAGATTTTTCCCGGGCTTTGCGCGAGTTCTCGGCCAAGGAAGTCGTCTGGCTCGTCCAGGCCGCCGGCTACTTCGAGGCCAAGCGATTGGGCAACGTCTTGGAACACATCATGGAACTCGATTTCGCCCATCTGTTGCGCGAAAAGGGCGAAGCCGACGCCGCCCGCATCCAGATCAAATCCGCCCGGACCCGCCGGGCCGCCAAGGCCGAAGTGGACGCGCTGGCCGAGGCCGGCTTGAACAAGATCCGGCGCAAGCAGTTCTTCGACGACGACCCCGAGCAGCCCGAGATGCTCCTGTGGAAGGCGAAAAATCCTGCCGAACTTGAGGAAAAGCTTCGGCTGCTGCAAATCGAGCCGGAACTGACCCGGTCCCTGGCCGGTTTGTGGGAATACGCCAACTACAAAGTGGATATCTACCTGTGCATCAATCTGGCGGCGCTCGGCAAGGTCAGCACCAACCTTTCCGCCCGCGTCACCGAAATTCTCGGCCGGTACGGCATCGCCCCTCCCGGGGCCGCTGATCCGGCAAAGGCGCGACGCGACGCATGACCCCGATTCCAGTCGATCATCCGATCGCCCCGACCAGCGCTTCCGGCGCTGACGGGGCCGGCTATATTTCCGCTTTGACCGTCGCCGATACCGGCCGCCGTCGTCGACTGGCCCTGCTTGGAGCCACCGGGTCCATCGGGGTGAGCACGCTTAAGGTCGCGGCCGAGCATCCCGACGCCTACGAGGTTTTCGCCCTGGCCGGCGCGACCAATGTCCGGCTTCTGGCCGAACAGGCCAGCGCCTTTCGCCCGGCCGTCCTGGCCGTCCTCACCGAGGAGCGGGCCAAGGCCCTGGCCGCACTGCTCCCGGCCGGCTACTCCCCCGACATCCTGGTCGGACCGCCGGGCTACGCCGCCATGGCCGCCATGCCCGAAGTCGATCTGGTCGTCTCGGCCATCGTGGGCGCGGCCGGACTGACGCCGACCCTGGCCGCCGTGGCCGCCGGCAAGGTCGTGGCCCTGGCCAACAAGGAATCCCTGGTCCTGGCCGGCGATCTCATCCGCACCGCCGCTGCCGGCTCCGGAGCCGTGATTTTACCGGTCGATTCTGAACACAATGCCCTTTTCCAGGCCTTGGGCGGCGCAGGACTGCCCGATCTGCCCCTGGTCGAACGGCTGGTGTTGACCGCTTCGGGCGGGCCGTTTCGCTGTGCCGACCGGGAGTGCCTGGAAGCCGTGACCCCGGCCATGGCGCTTAATCACCCCAACTGGTCCATGGGGCCTAAAATCAGCGTGGATTCGGCCACCCTCATGAACAAGGGCCTGGAAGTCATCGAGGCCTGCCGCCTCTACGGCCTGCCCGTGGCCCAGGTGGACGTGGTGGTCCATCCCCAGAGCATCGTCCATTCCCTGGCCCAGCTCCACGACGGATCGCTTTTGGCCCATCTTGGCCCCCCGGACATGCGCGTGGCCATTGCCTACTGCCTGGGCTATCCCCGGCGGCGGTCCCTGTCCGTGCCCCGGGTGGATCTGGTGGCCCTGGCTTCGCTCACCTTCGAAGCCCCCCGCGAAGACGATTTCCCCTGCCTGGGCCTGGCCCGGCAGGCCCTGGCCGGCGGTCCCAGCCACACCGTGGCCCTCAATGCCGCCAACGAGGTGGCCGTGGATCTTTTCCTCAAAGGCCGCCTGCGCTTCATGGACATCCCGGCGGCCATCGCCGAGGCCTTAAGCGCCCATGCCGGCCAGCCCCTGGCCGATGCCGCCGCCGTCATGGACCTCGATGTCCAGGTGCGCCGGGAGGTCACGGACTGGGCCAGGACGCGGCAATAAGTTGCTTTTGCGCCATCCCGGCTTATTATTACCATTCGGCGGGCTGGTGGTCGGATTTCCCCACCACCCGGCCGCCGCTCAAACACCACGCCCGGACGATCCGTCCCCAGGCGTTTGCGAGTGCCCATGATCGAAAGTATCCTTGCCGTGGCTCTGGTCCTTGGGGGCCTCATCTTTTTCCACGAACTGGGACATTTCATCGCCGCCCGGGCCTTCGGCATGGGCGTGACCACTTTTTCCCTGGGGTTCGGGCCGAAAATCTTTGGCTTTACCCGGGGCAAGACACGCTACATCCTCTCCGCCATCCCCCTTGGCGGCTATGTCCAACTCGTGGCCCAGGACCCGGACGACACCGCTCCAGATGATTTCCCGCCGGAAACCCACTTCCGCCTGCGCCCGGCCTGGCAGCGCATGATTGTTGTGGCCGCCGGACCGCTGTTCAACTTCTTCCTGGCCTGGTTGCTCTTCTGGGGACTGCTCGCCGCCGAGGGCCGCTTTGAAGTGCTGCCCGTGGTCGGACAGGTGCAAAAGGACAGCCCCGCCGCCGCGGCCGGTCTGGTTGCCGGCGATACCGTCATCAATATCAACGGCGTCCCCGTGCCCAACTGGGATACCCTGGCCACCGCCATCCGGGGCAGCGACGGCAAGCCCGTCACCCTCACCGTCAACCGCGACGGCAAAGACGCCACCTTCACCCTGACCCCGACGCTGCGCACCGTCAAAAACCTCTTTGGCGAAGAAGAAAGCGTCCCCCTGGTCGGCATCGTAGCCTCGGGCAAGACCCGGGCCGTGCCCCTTGGTGCTGGTTCCGCCGCCACGGAAGCCGTCAAACAGACCTGGAATGTCGTTGTCGTCACCTATACCGGCCTTTTAAAGCTCATTGAGCGAGTCGTGCCGCTCGACAGCATCGGCGGTCCCATCATGATCGCCCAGATGGTCAGCAAACAGGCCGGCGAGGGCCTTGGCAACGTCGTGGCCCTGGCTGCGCTCATCAGCGTCAACCTCGGCGTGCTCAATCTCCTGCCCATTCCGGTCCTCGACGGCGGACATCTGCTGTTTTACGCCCTCGAAATCATCATGCGAAAGCCCGTCAGCCCACGGATGCGCCAGCTCACCACCAAACTCGGGCTGGCCTTCCTGATCGGCCTCATGCTCCTGGCCACGGTCAACGACATCCGGCGCAATCTGAGTCTCATCAATGGCTGATGGCGTTTCCCAGCCCGGAAGCGGGCCGCTCCTTGTCATTAACGGGGTGACGCCGCAACTGGCCGTCACCCTCGGCCGGCCCGGCCAAGCCTTCTGGCATCGCCGGGCCGTGACCTCGGGCAGCAGCGCCGAAATACTCATCCCGATCATCGGCGAAATGCTGGCCGAAGCCGGCGTCGCCCCGGCCAGCCTCGGCGGCATCGCCTGTGTGCGCGGCCCCGGCAGCTTCACCGGCATCCGCGTTGCCCTGGCCACCACCCTTGGCCTGTCGCTTGGCAGCGGCGTGCCCATGGCCGGCCTGGACTACCTGCCGCTTCTGGCCGCCACTGCCGCCGGACAGGGCACCGGCGTCCTCGTGGCCATCACCTACGCCCGCACCGGATTCGTCTACCTGCAAACCTTCCTGACCGACGGTCCGCCCATGCCCATGGGACCGCCCGTGGCCCTGCCCGTGGCCGCTGCCGCCGAACGCCTGGCCGATGCCGCCGCCGTTGGGCCGCTGTGGCTGGTCGGCGAAGGCGCTGCCCGCTCCCGGGACGTTTTCCTCAATACCGCCCCCCTGGCCACCATCCTCGGCCCCGAATACCATGAACCCGCCCCGCAGATCGTCCTGGCTGCCGCCGCCCGGGCCAGCTATGGCTTTACGGCCATCGAGCCGCTCTACCTGCGGCCCTGCGATGCCGAAGACAACCTTGCCGCCTTCGCCGCCGCCCGCGGCCTCAGTCCCGAAGAAGCCCAGGCCCGGGTCCTGCAGTCAATGCAGGGCTAGGGAGCGCGAGAGGGGAGAGCGGAGACGAAAAGAGGCCTCCGGCGGCCGGGGGGATGATCCCCCCGGACCCCTGCAAAGGGAGAAGTGGGGAGTGCGTGCGATTGGTTGGTGCGAGCGTGAGTAGAAGCGGGGTGGCCTGTGGCCACCCCGCTTCTACTCACGCTCGCGTCTTCTTTGTTTATCCGAAGATCTGTTTGAGTGTCTCCAGGACGGCGGCAGCGGCCAGGGGTTTGGGCAGGGTATATTTGGCTCCGTAGCTTTTGGCCCAGCCCAGGGTTTCGGTGTCGGTGAAGGTGCTGCCGGCGCTGATGGCGATGATGGGCAGGGTGGGGCTTATTTCGAGCAGTTCCTTGATGGTGGCGAGGCCTTCCTTGCCGGGCATGAAAATATCGACGAAGGCGGCCTGGGCGGGCTGTTCGCGGAAGACGGCCAGGGCGGCGTCGCCATCGGCGGCTTCGGTCACCCGATGGCCGGCTTTTTCCAGAATGCTCCGCAACATGGTGCGGGTGATGGCGGCGTCGTCGACGATGAGTATCCGGGCCACGAGTGATTCTCCTTGGGCTGGTGATGGGTCTATGCGGGCAGGCGGGCCGGCTTGGCGTCAGGCTCGTCCTGGGCTGCGGTCTGCATGCTTTCGATCAATTCCCCGAGTTCCTGGGCCTCTTCGTTGAGGCCGCGCACGGCTTCGATCGAGGCGTCCATGCCTGCGCGGATGTCTTCGGCGATGCGGCTGACTTCTTCGGTGGCCCGGCTGATTTCGGTGGCCGTGGACGATTGCTGTTCCGCGGCAGTGGCAATGGCTCGGACCTGATCGGCGGTGTTTTCGACCATGCCGACGATGGCCGCCAACGCTTCACCGGCCTTTCCGGCCAGTTCAGTGCTGCGGGAAACGGCTTCGGCGGCCCGGATGGTTTCCTGGTTGCCGCGCCGGGCGGCCTGTTGCACGGCAGTGATGGCCTGGCCGACTTCGCGGGTGGCGGTCATGGTTTTCTCGGCGAGCTTTCGCACCTCGTCGGCCACCACGGCAAATCCCCGGCCGGCATCGCCGGCCCGGGCGGCTTCGATGGCGGCGTTTAAGGCCAGCAGGTTGGTCTGATCGGCGATATCGGAGATAACCCCCAGGACCTGCCCGATATTTTCAGCGGTGTTGCCGAGTTCGGCCATGTCTTGTCGCAGGGTTTCGGCCATTTTCTTGACGTCTTCGATGGCGGCCACCACCTGGCGCACCATGTCCGAGCCTTGGCGGGCCCGGGTCTGGGCTTCATTGGCGCTGCCTGCGGCCAATCCGGCGTTCTGGGCCACTTCGAGGACCGTGGCGTTCATTTCCTCCATGGCTGTGGCGGTCTCCATGGTGCGTTGGCGCTGGTAGGAGACGCCTTCGTTGGTGCTTTCGATGCGTTGGGCCAGATCCCGGGCGTTTCCCGTGACCTTGGCGGAGATCCCTTCGGCGGTATTGGCGGCGGCGGCGATGAGCCGGTTTTGTTCAGCCAGGGCTTCCTGCTGCAGTTTGACCTTGGTCAGGGTGGCGAGCATGGCGAACACGCCGAGCATGCGGCCGGCATCGTCGATAATGGGGGCGGCGTCGATCTTGATGAAGAACCGCTCACCCCAGGCGTAGGCGCCGTCGTATTCCACGTTGGTCATGATCTCATGGCGGGACATGACCTCGCCAAGGACCTTGGGCACGACGGCATGGTGGGCGAACACCTCGTGCATGTCGCGGCCGACGTAGGCCTCGGGTTCTTTTTTCTCGCCCAGGAAGTGGGCCAGCCAGCGGTTGACCAGGGTGATCTTGCCCGAGGGATCGGCGACCACGCAGGGCAGGGTGACGGAGTTTAAAATGCCTTTGGCGAATTCCAGCTCGGTTTTGAGGTGGTCCACCATGGCGTGGATGGAGGCGGACAGGCTGGCCATTTCAGCCGATAGGTCGGCTTCGACGGTGGCGTTCAAATCGCCGCCGGCCACCTTGTCGGCATAGGTCACGATGGCCGAGACCGGGCGGTTGAGCAGGCGTCGCACCATAACGAGGCACAGGACGGCCATGCCCACGAGAAAGACGGCCGAGAAGATGACGAGTTTGATAATGATGGCCCGGATGGCGTTGTTGAGTTTCCCGGCTTCGGCAGCCACGTTGCGGTCGATGCCGTCGATGTAGTCGCCCATGCCGATGATCCAGTTCCAGGGCTTGAACAATTTGACGTAGCTGAGTTTGGCGAAGGATTCCGTGGTCTCGCCGCCGCCGGGCAGGGGTTTGGGCCAGGTGTAGCTGACAAAGCCTTCGCCGGAGGCGGCCACGGCGTCGGCCATGGCCGTGGCGATGTTGGTCTTGCCGGCCGGGTAGGGGACTTCTGGCGCACCCAGCCCCGGCATCATGCCGGTGGCCCGTTCGAACAGCGGCGTGTCGAAAACCTTGCCGTCGAAATCCGGCCGGATGGGGTGCATGAGGAAGCGCGGGATGGGACGGATATTTTCGTAGATGAAGAAGTAATTGCCGTCGAGCAGGCGCATCTTGGACAGTTGCGTTTTGGCTTCGGCCTGCAGCCGGGCTGTTTCGTCGTCAATCCAGGCTCCGGAACCGAAAATCCAGCCCAGTTCCGGCAGCAGCCGCACGTAGGACACTTTGGGTTTGGGATCATTTTTCGTGCCGGGCTTGTCCCACATATAGGCCACCATGCCCTGGCCTTTGTCTTTGGCCACCTTGAGCATGTCCATGAAAAGGGGCGTCCCCTTGGGATCGCGGTAGCCGGACAGGTCCTTGCCTTCCATGGCCGGCTGGCTGGGGTGCATGACCATGCGCGGGGTCATGTCGTTGATCCAGATGTAATTATTGTCGTCGAACCGGGCGTTGCGCACCAATTCCTTGATGTGTGCCTCGATTTCTTCCCGGGGCATGGTATTTTTGTTGGCGTCATAGAAGGCCTTGGCCTGCCCGAGAACCGCGTCCACCACGCCTTTGAGATGATCGTGGGCGCGTTGTTTCAGTGCGGCCTCATCCTGGGAGACCGCGTAGAAGTAGTTGACGACGCCGTAGGCCTGGTTGACGGCCTCGCGCTGGCGGTCCCTGGCTTCGGTCGTCAGTCTGGTGCGCAGCAGCTGACCGTTTTGCTCCCGATACTGGCCCAACTCGTAGCTGAAGTAGAGCATGGTGAAGCTCGACAGGGCGGTCAGCATGGCGATGAACGCTATGGCAATCTTGAAGCTGATGGACCAGTCGCGCATTTTTTTCATGGGGCCTCTCCGGGACAGGGGGATAAAGTGCGTCAGCGAGGAACAGAAGCGGCTGACAAGGCTATGTAGTTCTATGAACGAACAGGCGTCTTCTGGCAAGCAAGCCGGCGTCTCCGGGCTTTTCTTTCGGGCAACCATGGTGCATAAGCCTGCTTAGGATATATTATGAGTACATTTTACGAACTCGCCACCGACCTTTTCGATCCGCTCCACTCCTTCTGGGAGCACCCCAAAACCCGGCGTGTCGTGGCCGTCAGCCAGGTCGTTGCCTTTCTGATCGGCCTGCTCGGCATTGAACTCAACATCCGTGGCCTGCTGCCGCCGATGCTGTCCCGGGTGACGCCCGTCTCCCACTTCTACGCCATCAATCTGGCCTTTACCCTGGTGCTCATCCAGGAGGTGGTGGACCTCATTTTCGTGTTGCCCTGTTCCGTGACCAAATCACTGGGCAAACAGTTCGAGGTGTTGTGCCTGATCCTTCTGCGCGACGCCTTCAAGGAACTGGTGCATCTGCACGAGCCGATTGTCCTGGTCGAGGCCGTGGATGTCCTGTTGCCCATGCTGGCCGATGGGGCCGGGGCATTGGTGGTGTTTTTGGGGCTTGGCCTCTATTACCGGCGCTACCGCAAGCGCGCCCAGGGCCGCAAGGGTCCCTGGCTCTACCCGTTTGTGGCCACCAAGAAGTTCCTGGCCTTCTGCCTGCTGATTTTCTTTCTTTCCTACGGCTTGTGGATCGGCTGGGAGAGCGTCGTTTCCGGCAATATCCATGCCTTCTTTTCCGTCTTTTATACGGTCCTTATCTTCAGCGACATCTTCATCGTGCTGCTTTCCCACACCTACCAGCCGGCCTTTCATTCGGTGTTCCGTAATTCCGGATTCGCTCTGGCCACGCTGCTGATCCGGTTCGCCCTGGCCGCACCGGCCTATTATGCCCCGGTTATCGGTGTTGCGGCCATGGCCTTTGCCTACGGCGTCTCCCGGGCCAGCGAGGCGTTTGAGGCCGACGACTGAGGCCGTGTCCCGCCAAGGAGAAGTTCATGTCCGAGACCATTGCCATGCGTCCCATCGGGATTATTCACTCCCCGTTTACGACCCTGGAAGGCATGCCCATTCAGCCCGGCGGGGCCAGGGAGGTCCTGGGACAGGTGGTGCTGGACGCTGATCTGGCCCCGGCCCTGGCCGATGTGGACGGCTTTTCCCACGTCTACCTCCTCTACTGCTTTCACCAGTCGACCGGTTTCAAGACCACGGTGACCCCCTATCTCGACGACACGCCGCGCGGGCTTTTCGCCACCCGCGCCCCTAAACGCCCCAATCCCATCGGCCTGTCGGTGGTGGAAGTGGTGTCCGTGGCTGGCAATGTCCTGACCGTGCGCGGCATCGATGTCCTGGACGGTACGCCACTGCTCGACATCAAGCCCTACGCCCCGGCCTTCGACGCCCCGGCCGGGCCGGTACGCAGCGGCTGGTTGGACGGACGCAAGGACGCCGTGGCCGCCACCCGCTCTGATGCCCGGTTCGTGACGGCGAACGAGGGCGCGGGCCGGGAGTAGGGCAGAGGCAGGGGCAGAAGAGGCCTCCGGCGGCCAAAGGGACTGAGTCCCTTTGGAATCCCCTCCTGGGGAAAGTTTGATTTGACGGTGGACGTTGCGGAGCCGGAGAGCGGCAGTTGCGCAAGAAAAGACGCGAAAGGGCTGGGACCGCAGCAGCCGGCGTTTGCCCTTGACGGGAACCACCGTTGCTCCGGCGGCCGGGGTGATCCCCCCGGACCTCGCAACGGGAGAGATTTTTCGAGGGGTTTTGGGCGCGGGCTGCCAATCCGGTCGGTTGCAAAAGGAGCGTTCCAAACCAGTGGGTTGCTCGTTTTGGGACCTTGCGATTCCAATAAAAACGGCGCATCCTTCCGGATGCGGCCGTTTTTATTGTGCGTCCGAAAAACCTCAGGTCGCAACGTCGGTGAGCCGGCCGGTGCGGATCTCGGCCAGGGCCGGATCAGCCTTGGGCACGTCGGCCTCCTGCGTCTGCAGCGCCGAGGGCGAGGTGATGGAGAAGGCTTGGCGGCTGGCCGGCTCCAGGCCGCTTGCAAACGCGATGGAATGGTATCCGTCGGAAAATCCCAGCATGAAGTCGCCCATGATCCTCCTCCTTGTGCGCCGCGTTACTTGGCCACGTCGGCCTTGAGCTGCTTGGCCATGTCCGAAATCTTGGCCATGGCGGCTTTGTGGGCCTCGGCATCCAGTCCGGCCGTCAAGGCCTCGGCCGTGGCAGCCATTTCCGCCAGACGATCAGCCACCATCTGTTTGCGCATTTTGGCCGGCAGTCCTTCGAACGCCGCAACCTTGGCGTCCAGGGCCGCAACCTTGGCCGGCATGTCGGCCACAGACTGAACCACCACGCTCATTTTGGCGTCCAGGGCCACGTACACGCCGAGCGCCAGGATAATGGCCAAAAGACCGATGACAAGGCCGGCCCGGGCCGAATTCGCGGTTTCCCGCTCCGCGACAATGGGGTTGTTGACCTTGCTCTCGACGTCGTCTCCGTACATAGCCCGGACTTTCTTTTCCATGCCAAGCATAGGGTGTCTCCTCCGAGGCAAAATTAGAATTCAAATACCATTAACCCAAAGCGATTTCCGGCTCAATGGAAATCAGGCCCCCCGGGGCCTTCTGGGAAGATTTCCTCCAGATCGGCCGGAAATTGCCGCGTCGGGACAAAAACTGGCTGGTTTGAGGCCGCTATTCGTGGACTTATGGGTCTTGAGGGCGGCGGGAACAACCGCCGCGAAAGGAGATGCCGAACATGATCCTGCGCTGCCGACTCTGCCATGCCGACATTGCCGCCTTTGACCCCGCCCGCCTGTCTTTGCCGCTTGCCAGCGCCGGGTTCGGACCGCTTGCGCCGGGGTTTGCGCCGCCCTTTGTTCCTGACGCCGCCTGGGAGGAGGTGCGCTGTCCCCACTGCCGGCATCATCCCCAGGGTTACGATCCGGCCGGACAGGGGAGTCTTGCCACCGATGCCGGCGAGTTTTTACTGCCCCGGCCCGTGGCTGCCCAGGCCAAACGCACGTCTGCCAAACGGGGGAACTGATGTCCGACGCCGTCAACCAGCTTTTGCCCAGCGCTGAAACGCCCGATCTCGTCGGCCGCCGCGTCTTCGAATTGCTCGAAACCGTGGTGCGCGACAAGGTCCGCCAGGGCTTGCCCGACGCCTGGACCCGCAACTACCGTCTGGGCCAGGGCCGCACCTGGCAGGGACCGGCCCAACCCGGCGTGCCGCAGCTCGGGGCCAACCTGCTGCATCTGCACCGGCAGCGCACCGTCAATATGCTCACGGACAACCAGCCGACGTTTAACGTCAGTCGGGTCGGCCCGGCCGGCGACGAACAGGTGTTTTCCGTCCTGGAACGGGCCGCCGCCTGGTGGTGGAGCGAGCAGGAGCAGCAGGCGGTCTACGAGCGGTCGGTCATAAACGGCGAAACCTACGGCGTGGCCGTGGAGAAAGTCGTTTTCGATCCGGACCTGGAATACGGCCTGGGCGAGGTGCGAACGATTGCCGTCGATCCCTTTGCTTTCGGCGTCTATCCGGCCAACTGCTTGGACATTCAGGAAGCCGAAGCCGTGCTCCATTTCACCCCCATGAGCCTGCGCCAGGTCGCACGGCGTTGGCCCGAAGCAGCCGGGAAGCTTACAAGCGACGCCGATATGTTGGCCGACCTTGGCGACGGGCGGCGGGAAATCATGCTCGGCGACGGGCGTCGCCAGGGCCTTTTCGCCCGCTTTGGCGAACTGGTGCGGACCTTGGCCGGGGTCGGCGGCGGGGATGGATTTGGCCAGGACACGACCCTTGTGTGCGAGTGCTGGGTGCGCGACTACACCATGACCGAAACCGGGCCGCTCTATCCGGGGTTCATCCGCTGCGTCACCGTGGCCGGTCCCGGCAGCCTGGTCCTGTCTGATCGGCCCAACCCCTCGATCAACCCGGCCCTGACCCCGGAACAGGCCATGGCCTGCTACCTTTACGACCGCTATCCCTTTGCCCTGGTCAATTCCCTGACCGACCCGGCCAGCCTGTGGGGGGCGTCCGACTTCGAGCAGTTGGCCGAACTCCAGCTTGAAATCAACAAGTGCCTGTCCCAACTCACCTATCATAAGGATCGCTGTGCAAGGCCCAAGATCATCAATCCCCGGGATTCCGGCGTGGCCAACGCGGCCTTTACCAACCGCCAGGGCATCGTCAACCCGACGTCGATGGCTGCCGCCCAAGGCATTCGCTATCTGGAATTTGCCAACAACACCAAGGACATTGAAAGCGTGCTTGGCATCTACCGGGAACTGTTCAGCCAGATCGCCGGCATCGGCGAACTGGAGCGCGCCGCCGCTCCGGACCATCCGGTCGTGGCCTACCAGGCCATTGCCGCGCTGATTGAACAGGCCGCAACCCTCCTTCGCGGCAAAATACGAAACTATTCCCGGCTGGTGCGCGAACGCGGCCGGATGTTTTTAAGCCACATGCAGAACTGGTACACCGAGGAACGCTGGATCAGCTTTGCCGAGCACGGCTCCGTGATCGTGGAACCGATCTACGGACACAACTGCCGGGTCCCGGCGCGACTCACCGTCGTTTCCGGCTCCACCATGCCCGTCTCCCGGGTGCAGCAGCGCGAGGAAGCCCTGGCCCTGTACGAAATGGGGGCCATTGACCGCCAGGATTTGCTGGAAAAGCTCGACTGGAACAGCCGTGCCGCCGTGCTGGCGCGCCTGGAGCCGGAGGCCAATCGAGGGGGCGCTGCCCCCTCGAACTCCCCTGCCGGGGGGGATAATCCCCCCCGGACCCCCTTGGCGGGGCGCGGGGGAAGCATGGGAGGGGCCTAAGCCGGCTGCAACCGGCAAATGCAGTTGGTCGCGCCCGTCCGGAAGGCCCGTGGGCCGGCCGGTCAGGGGCAGCCTGACGCCATGCGGGGCACGGGTATCGAAACGCCAAGCACCAAGGGGATGCGATGCCGCTCTATGATTTCACCTGCCGCGTCTGCGGCCGGACGTTTGAGGCCATGGCCGCCATGGACGCCGGGGAGGGAACGTGCCTGTGCGGCGGCTCGGCCAAACGGCTCCTTTCTGTCGGCCGGGGCTATCGGGCCGATGCCGACTGGCTGGAATCGGTCGCTGTCGTGGCTGAGAAGGATTCGGACAAACCCCATGTCCAGGCCTTTCTGGCCGATCCCAGCCGGGCCAACTACCGCCGCTGGATGCACGGCGAAGGCCTCCGGCCTCTGGAAGACGGCGAAGGCCGGCGCGGGGTGACGACGTCGCCGGCCGTTGGCCGCGAAGTCCTGGAACGCTTCAAGACCCGGCGTGGCAGCGTGTAGCGCTGAGATATATTTAGATAAAGAGTGCCTCCGGCGGCCAAAGGGGTGACCCCTTTGGAATCCCTTATGGAAGACAATGGGGTGCAGGGGCAGTCTGTGGCGTCTGCCGCATCGCATTATAAACTTTTCCCTTTGCAGGGGTCCGGGGGGATCATCCCCGGCCGCCGGAGGCCCTCTTATGCGCTTTCACGGAGCTGCCGACGCCTACGGCTGGTATCGCCGCCGCCGCAGTGAACTGGCCCGGGGCGGAGCTTTGCCCAAGCCGTTTTACCACGCCCGGCCGGCAGCTGATGCCGCCATTGCCTTGGCCGACTTGGAACGGATGCTCATGCGCCTTGGCCGGACCGGCCAAAAGGCGCTGACCGATCGCAACGCCGACTATCCCGCCACGGCAGCGCGCTTTGAAACCCTGCTGCGGGAGGGGAGCTATCTCATGCCCTAGCCGGCCCGCAACCAGTGTCCGTGACAAGGCCCGGCGCGCAAAGGCGTGCCGGGCCTTGTCGCGTCAACCTACATCCCAAAAAGGGGAGGCCATGGAATCAGAAGCCACAGGCAAGCCCGGAACCGCTGCGGTCGCGGACCCCGGCATCGCCGGCCTGGAGTCGGTTTTTGCCGACCTGGAAAAGCGTCTGGACGATCTGGTCGAGGCCCGTCTCGACGCGGTTGCGGCCAGACGCCAGGAGGCCGAGCGGATGGCGCTGGCCGAGCAGTTTGCCGAGCGTCATCCCGATTTCCGGGAACTGGCGGCCAGCGGCGCTTTGGACGCCCAGAAGCGCGACAATCCACTGCTTGACGATGTCGGCGCGTACTACGCCCATCATCTGTCCGCCCAACAGCAGGTCGCTGCCGAGGAATTGGCCAAGGCTCGGGCCGAAGCCGAGACCGAGGCCGAGGCCCGCACCATCGAACGGGTGCGCTCCAAACGCCTGGCCGCTGCCCTTGGCGCATCGCCGTCGGCAACCGCCCAGGCCCGCACGGCCGGCGCGGATGCGGACCTGGCTGCACCGGAACAATTCGGCGGCATAAACGCCGTCCTGGCCGCCCGCATGGCCGCCCGTCGCCGCAACGCCGGCCTGTAACCCGAAGGAGGATACCCTATGTCGCTTTCCCTGACCGAAATCGAGTCCATCACCAGCGATTATTTCGCCGCAGCCGGCGGCCGGGCCGTGGACATCTATTTCCGCAACTCCTTTCTCCTGGATCTCCTCATGAACCGGCAGGCCGGCCTGTTCGAGCGGCCGGGCGGGGGCGAGAAGATTCGCGTGCCCCTGTCCTATTCCGACGCCGAAGGCGGCTTTTTTACCCGGGCCGACACGCTCTCCAGCGACGACCGGGCGACCATCAACGCCGCAGCCTTCAACTGGAAGCACGCCTACGGCAACGCCACGGTCTACCTGACCGACGAGGTGGCTGCGGCTGGCGACTATGCCGTGGTCCAGTTCGTCACCCAGAAGATCGAGACGGCCCAGCGCACTTGCTCGAGCTGGCTGGCCTCCACCCTCTATTCCGCGGCCGGCGACGAGGCCCCGACCCTGACCGGCCTGCGCGCCCTGACCAGCTCCGACGCGGACAAGCCCTACGGCGGCATTGCCGAAAACGATCTGGTGGCTTCCGACGGAGCCAAGCCCTGGCGGGGCGTGACCATTGACGCCCCCGAGACCATGAGCCTGGACGTGCTGCAGGCCCTGCGCAGCGCCGCCAAGGTCTCCGATGGCCGCGACGGCAAGCCCAACGTGGCTGTGACCACCGAGTCGCTCTACAACAAAGTCTCGCGCATCCTGCAAGTGCAGCAGCGTTTTGTCACCGACGACGGCGTGGCCCAGGCCGGTTTTGCCCATCTTGTCTACGAAGGCATGGTCCTGGCCGCTGACGACTACTGCCCGGCTGGCCACGTCTTTGCCGTCAACACCAACCATCTGGGCTTCGCCATCCACCAGAACGGCTTTTTCGCCCGCCAGCCCTGGGTCGATCTGGCCGGGCCGGCCGGCCGGTCCATGAAGATCCTGTGGCACGGCAACCTGATCTGTTCCAACAGAAAGGCCCATGCCTGCCACGCCAACCTGTCCTAGCCCGCTGTAACGACAACACTCGGAGGAAAAAATGGCCCAACCCATGAAGCTCTCCTTTACCCAGGATGTGGGCGAAACCTCGCCGGCCAAGCGCGAAGCCATCGGCGCCCTGCGCATCACCGCCGACGGACGCAAGTTTCGCTACGCCAAGGCCGCTTCCGCCAGCATCGCCGCCGGCTCCCTGACCCTGGCCCCGCTGGCCGAGGCCCAGCACGTCAACCGCCCGGCCACCCCGGCCTCGGTTGGCGACCGCGTGGTCCAGGTGACCGTCGGCATCAGTCCCGTGGCCGAAAATGCCTACGAGGACGGCTACCTGCAGGTGGCCGGCAGCGACGGTCAGGGCCGGCAGTATCGCATCCTGTCCAATACCGCCTGCCCGGCTGGCGGCACGGTCGTTTGCACCCTGGCCGAGCCGGTGCGGGCGGCGCTCACCACCGATTCCCGGGTGTCGCTTATTCCCTCGCCCTGGTGCGGCGTGGCCGCTTCGGCCACCGAGGAGAACCTGCCGGCCGGC
The DNA here is from genome assembly GCF_000801335.2 of Desulfovibrio sp. TomC. Lineage (NCBI taxonomy): Bacteria > Pseudomonadati > Thermodesulfobacteriota > Desulfovibrionia > Desulfovibrionales > Desulfovibrionaceae > Desulfovibrio > Desulfovibrio sp. TomC. The sequence continues at coordinate 114,031 of NZ_JSEH01000011.1, read as the reverse complement.
GTGGCCACGTGTAACGTGCCGGCCGGGCATTACTTCTTTGCCCAGACCGGGGGCGTGGGCTGCTGTCTGGCCGCCGGCACGGCCGGGGTCGGCAGCATGCTCGTGCCCGGGGCCGCGCCTGGGAGTCTGGCTGCCATGAACGCCACCCTCGACGTGGACCAGCCTGTGGCCGGCGTGGCCTTTGCCGCCGCCTTTGCCGACGGCCGGCATCAGCCCTGCCTGCTGACCATCGATTAGCCCCAACCGGCAAACCTCACGGAGACACCCATGGCTTTGGCCGCAATCTCCTTGCCCCGGGCGGATGCCGAGGGGCTTCGCCGCGCATTGCCCGACACCCTGGCCAGTCTCGTAGCCGAAGTGGCCGGCATTGTCGGTGATCCGGGCGTGTCCGAGGAAGACATCGTCCGGGCGCTCGGGCGCGGCCTGTACGCAGCCGCCGGGGCTGCACGTCTGCCTGAGCTGGCGACCCGGGCCAGGATCAGCCTGGAACCGGGACAGGCCGACGCGGCTTTGCCGGCGGATTTGATGCACGGACCTGATGCTGCTGTCCTCCTCCCCGCCTGCGGCCGGGTCCGGTTGGCCCCGGATCTGGCCGCCCTGAGGCGGCTTGCGCCGGGCCAGACCCCGGGTCGGGTGCGCTTTGGCGCAGCGGCCGGCGGTCGGCTGCATGTCCGGCCCGTGCCCCGGGAGGGCGTTGGCATCGAGATCGACTATTACCGGCTGCCCCAGCCCCTGGTCGGGGCGGGCGACAAACCCGATGGCCTGCCGCTGCATCTGGCCGGACCCTTGCTGGTTGCCTTTGCCTGTCGGGAGCTTTTCGAGCGCCTGGAGGAAGGGGCTGATGGCAGCAAAGTCCAGACCCTGGCCTATGGGCGACGCTACGAGGCCTGGCTGGCCGAACTGGTCGCCTTGCACGGGCCGCAGCAGACCGAACCCGTGGACGTGCCGACTGGGCGCGATCCCTACGGCTTTGGGGAGGACTGGCCGTGAGCCGGCCGCTTCGCCTGACCACCTGTCTGGGGCTCGGCGCGTCGGCTGCGCCGCAAGGCTTGGTCTGCGACCCGGACACCGGCCGGTACGAACTGGCCGAGGCCGTCAATGTGGATGTGGTGGCCGGACGTCTCATGCGCCGGCCGGGCTTTGAGCGTCAAAGCGGGCATGGCTTTTCGGGTCTTTTCTCCGATGGAGCCAACCTCTACGGCGTGTGCTGCGACGGGCTGTATCTGATCCCGGGCCAGGGCGAGCCGGCGCTTTTGCGCCCCGGCCTGACTCCGGGCGCGTCCATGGCCTTTGTAACGGTTGGGAGTGACGTCTACTTCGCCAACGGCTTTGAAACCGGCCGCATCCGACAGGGTGTGGCCGAGGCCTGGGCCGGACAGCGCTATCCCGGCCCGGACCGCATAGGGCGCTTTGGGCCGCCTCCGGTCGGACACGCCCTGGCTTATCATGCCGGGCGGATCTGGATTGCGGTCGGAAACTGCGTCCACTTCACCGAAGGGGCCGGGCTTTATGACTGGGTGGACGGCCTGGGCGGCTTTCTGCCGCCCTTTGTCGGACGCATCCGGATGCTGGCCCCGGTCGGCGGCGGGCTTTTCGTCGGCGACGACGCCGGCGTGGTCCATGTGGCCGGAACCGATCCGAAAAAGATGACCTTTGCCCGGGTGGATCAGGCTGCGCCCATAGTGGGCAGTCTGGCCCTGCTATCCGCCGGCCGCCACGAGAGCGTAGCCGGGAGCAGTCTTGACGGCGACGGCGCTGTCTGGGCCGCGCCCGACGGCATCCACCTGGGGCTGTCGGGCGGACGGGTCCGGCGTATTGCGGCTGCCGCCATCCCGGCCCCAGGCCGGGTTGCTGCCGCGGCCACCCGTGGCCGCTACCTGTTGTTTGCAAGTCACTAACGCCTTACGGCGACAACCTTTTGCCCAAGGAGACCACCATGGCTCTGCGTCTTTCCACCGGCCTTCGCAACATGCTGCTTGGCACTTCGAGCTTCAAGACCATCATGCAAAACGGCGTCATCCGCATCTTCCCGGGGGTGCAGCCGGCCAGCGCCGACGACGGCGAAGGAGCCAGTCCGCTGCTGGAAATCACCGTCTCTTCCGGGGCGTTTACCCCGGGAACGCCGACCAATGGCCTTAACTTCGCCGCCCCTTCGGCCGGAGCCTGCGCCAAGGCCTCGGGCGAGGTCTGGTCCGGAGCGGCCACCACCTCGGGCACGGCCGGCTGGTTCCGGTTCTACGCCAACGACCGCACCGCCGGAGCCGATACCAGCCACGCCCGCTTCGACGGCTCGGTGTCCACCTCCGGGGCGCAGCTCAATATGTCCAGCACGGCCATCACCGCCGGGGCCACCACCACCATCGACAGCTTCGTGGTCACCATGCCGGCGAGTTAATGGGGAGAGGGAGAGGCAGGAAGAGAAAGAGTGCTTCCGGGGTCCGGGGGGATGATCCCCCCGGACCCCGGCAATGGGAGAAGTTTGTCAAGGGGCGCTTGGCGCTGGTGGATAATCCGGTCGGTTCTGGGCCGGGACAGTCGGCGTTTGAGCCTGACGGGAACCGCTGTTGCAACGGGCCTGATTCCTTTTGGAATCCTAGCGGTGACGGCCAGACAGCGCCTACGACGACAGGGGGCCGGGAATTGGTTCCGGCCCCGAGAGGAAGTGCGCAGACCGGGCCATGGGTCCGGAAGGAAAGGCCATGTCCGAAACCTATCCGCAATCGTTGCCCTGCCGCTTCGCCGGGTTTCCGGCCCGCATCGCGGTGGTGTGCGGCCGGGCCTTTTCCGAGGCCCGCAGCACGCCCTATTCCTTCGGCAGCCGGGTCACCCTGGCCCAGACCCCGAAAAGCGGCCAGACCTTTGGTGAACTGGCCGTGGGCCTGTCGCTGCCGACCACGGAAATCATCTACGCCGACACCGGCCGCGATGATGTCTTTGACCTCAAAATTTCCCACTACGGCTACGGCCGGTTCTATCTGGCCGATGCCGAAGCGGCGTTTTTCACCCTAGCCGTGGTCAAGGGGATACGGGTGGAGGCCTCCGGCGTCTGCCGGGCCTTTGAAACCCTGGACCTCTGGAACACCCTGATTCCGGTTGCCAAAGACCTGTCCGCGCCGCCGGTTGCGCCCGAGGCCGTGTGGCTCCAGGACGCCGCGGACGGCGCGGCCGCCGAGGACTACAACCGTGTGCGGGTCGCCTGGTTCGCCGGCTCCGTGCCGCCGGGCGGGCGCATTGTGTCTGGTCGCCTGCAACTTGGCGGCGACCTCTCCCTTCAAGCCTAGGACGGTCCCATGACAAGCTCCGTGGTCTATTACCAGACCGGCCAGGACGTGGCCGCCGTGGTCCCCGATCCGGCGCAGACTGCTTTTTACCGCGACCTGCTTCTGGTGCACCGCTTTCAGGATGCGTTTGGCCATGTGGCGGACAAGGCCGACGTCCTGGTCCTGGCCGAGGGGGAGGTCTTTTACTCCACAAGCGGCGTTCCTGGTCCCGAAGAGGTCCATGATTTCTCTGTGGGTTCCAGCGACGGGCGAAACGGCTGCTGGTCGCCGCATCCGGGAAACGCCGCCCCGGAATACGTGGGCGTGCGTTTTGTCGATCCGGTGCGGGTGACCGGCTTTCAGTTCGCCTCGGGACAGTCCGACGGCAGCTCCTGTCCCTTCGGCTACGGCCCCTGCGGCTATCCCACGGATTTCCTGCTTCAGGCCTCAAACGACGACAGCGAGTGGACCACGCTGTTTTCCGCTGCCGCCTTTAACGGGATGCGTGTGGCCACGCAAAGCCCTTTTTACGACGAAGGATCGTGGTGGTGGGAGGACGGCGTGTTTCTCTCGGATCGCCTGGATATCCCAAACGACCATTTCTACCGCAGTTACCGGCTGGTGGTGACGGGTTTTACACCCGACAAAAACGGCAACTACAACGTCAGTGAACTCATCTTCTACGGCGTGTCGGCCTGATTGCGCCGGGAAACAACAACGAGGGCCTGCCATGGAATATGTCGCTCTTCCGGTCCCACCCCTGGTGACCCGGTCGATGGCCGCTGCCGACGACGGGTTTTTCGTGTCCGCGACGGCGACCCGGCCGGCCCGCCATATCCCTGCGCCGTTTGCCGGTCTGCGCTGGCGGTTTGTGTCGGACCCGGCCCAGGCAGGGAGGCCCCATGTCCAGCCTTGACGATTATCTGTTGTTTATGACCCCGGTTCCGGACGAAACCGTTGCCGCTGCCGGATTGGCGGCCCTGGCCGTCGGGGCGGCCGGCTCCGGAACCTGCGGCGTCACGACTCAGGCGGCCGGCTTGCCGCTGCCTGTGCCGGAACTGGCTGCTGTCGGTTCCTGGCCGCCGCTTGGCGTCTGTTCGCTGCCGCTGCCCCTGGTTTTGGCCGCGGAGGGGGGCTGGCATCCGGCCTGGGCCGGGGTGTCGCTGTCTGGCCTCCAGAGCCTGGGCACGGGATCGACGCCGGTGCTGGCCGAGGCCGTGCTGTCGCCGCTGTTTGTCCTGGCCGGGACCGGGGCTGCCGGCGTGGTCGGCCTGCCCCTGGCTGTCAGTGCCCTGTCCGATCTGGGTCGCACGGCCCAGGCTTTGCTCGGGCTGCCATCCGTTACCACCCGGGCCTATGTCTGTTCCCTGGACAGCCCGGCCGGGGGCACGGCCACGTCTTCGACCTCGGTGGTGGCGCTTCTTTGTCAGGGCGATCCTGATCTGGCCGAGGCCGTGGCCGGGCTTGCCGGCGATGAACCCGACGCGGTTGCTGCCGCCCTGCTGGCCCTGGTGGCCGGGCGCATCGACTATGCTGCCGATGGAAACGAAGACGTCTGGCGCTGCGCCGCCGCTACCCTGGCCAGCGGGGCCGGCGACTGCGAGGACGGGGCTGTGCTTCTCCACGGCTTGCTGCTGGCTGCCGGGTTGCCGGTCGACCGCATTGCCACGGCCTTTGGTCGGGTGGGGGTGGACCGGTCCGGCCATGCCTGGGTGGCCTGGAGACGGGTTGAGGACGGGCAGTGGGTGGCCCTGGACTGGACGCTTGGGGCCTTGCAAGGCGCGGTGGCCGGCTTGCCGGTCCTGGGTGATCCCGGGCCGTATGTCTGGGTCGATTACGCCCTGACCGCCGGGGCCTTTTTCACGGTGCGGCAGGAGACCGGGGTGTTTTTTGTCCGGGGATCGGGCGGGCAGGTCAGGTTGCCGGTGTTAGCCTGCACGGCTTCGGGGAGCTTTGGGGCGGTTGGTGAGGCGGCCCTCCCGGCCGGGGCCGGGGCGCTGGGGCTTGGCGGGGCCAGGGGGGAATGCCTCTTTGCCCGGCCGGAAGCGTCGGCTGCCGGCCGGTTCGGCTGGGGCGAGGCGGTATTGGCGACCCTCGGTACGGCTGGTCTGGCCGGCGGCGCGACCGGGGCCTGCTTGCCGCTGGCGGCGGCCGCGGCCTTGGGCGGCGGCGGCGGGACGGGCCTTGTCCGGTTGCTGCGTCCGGCTGGCCTGGGCGCCGCCGGCACGGCGGCCCGCAGTGCTGGGGGCTGTCGGTTGGCCCGGCCTGGCTGTGCCGGCCAGGGCTTGGCCGGCGGTTTGGGTGCAACTGGCTGCGCCTGGCCGCTTTGGCGTCTCTACGCTCACGGACTGCCCGGCGAGTTGGGGCAGGGCACTGTCAGCACGCCGATACCCTTGCTTGCTGGACTGGGATTGCCAAACAGCCGGGGCAGCGGGGCGGCCGGATTTGATCGCTGGCATCTGGCCGGCCTTGGCCGCACAGCCGGTGAGGCATCGCTTGGTCGATGCGGCAACGGGGAGGAATGGGCATGACGGCGTACGGATATTCCCTGGAGTTGGAGAGCGGGGCGCTGACCGCCATGGCCGGGTTGCCGGTTGTTGCCGCCTGCCTGCACGGCGGGCGGGTAATGGTGAGCGATGGGGCGTCCCTTGGCCGCATCGGCGGCGATACGGACGACGGTGCGCCTATTGCCGCGCGCCTGGCCCTGCCCCCGGTTGCTGCCGGCCTCCCGGCCCGGCTGTTGGGGGTGGCGGTCGAGGGCGTGGTTGCCGGCCGGTTGGCTATTGAGGCCCGAAGCGACGCCGGCAGCGAACTTGACGGCGAGGTCGGGCCGGGCAGCGCAAACGGCTTCCCCGGTCGCACCGTGGCGCGGCTTCCTCGGGGGCTTGGCCGGACCTGGGAAGTACGTCTGGCTGGCGAGGACGGTGCGGTGTTGGACATCGCCGCCATCGAATTGACCCTGCTGCCCCTGGACCGGAGGGTGTGATGGAAACGGATTTTCGGCCCGCGCCACGGGTGCGGCTGGTGGGCGATGCCGGCCTGCTCGCGCCGCTTCGCCGTGACGCCCTGCGGGAGCTTGCCGTCATGCACCGGGAAAACGTCTCGGATCTGCCTGTCTACGACCGCCATGTGGCGCTGGAAACCGGGGAGCGCATCCTGTGCCGCCGGCTGGGGGATCAGGATTATATCGAGATTCTTGGCGCGCGCAGCAGCGAGAGGGAGGCTGGTGGGAGTGCCCTGCCTGCCCGCCGACCCGGGCGGCAAGGCGAGTTCTACGTCATCCCGGACTGTCTGGCCCGCTACGATGGCCTGGACAGCCTGCAAAACGTCGTGCCGGACGGCGATCTGGCTGGTTGGAGCCTGGGCCTTGGTTCGGCCGTGACCATTGTCCCGGCGGCCGAGGCCGGGCTGCCTGCCTACGCCGGACTGCCCCAGGCCGGTATCGCCCGGGACATCGGCGTGTTTCGGTTGCCGGGCGGGGCGGCCTCGGGCCTGCTCTATGGCCGGGGGCACATTCCTGACGACGCGCCTTTTTCCGTGAGCTGTCTGGTGCGCCTGAATGCTCCTTTGGAGTACGACTATACCTTTGACGCCAGGGGCGTTTTGAATCCGATTCGCGCCTACCTGCTGCGAAGTGCGGATGGAGCGGCCTTTGTCCACGACTGTCCCGGGGACCTGTCGCCGCTGATCGGGTTTTGCTCGCCCCATCTCCACCCGGACTGGGAAGAGGACCTGACCTACCCCTGGTCGCCTTGGAATAATGATTACGCCGCCAACACCGACCGGCTCACCGGGGCCAGACGGGCGTTGGCGGTCTGCGACGGCGCGCCGGTCCTGGCCGGGGAGGGCTACCGCGACGCCGCCGGCAAGGCCTACCCGTATCCCGACGGCTTCGAGATGGGCCTGCAGGCGGCCGGCCTGTTCCTAAGCGGCGGCAACCGGCTGCTGGCTGCCCGGCTGTCCCATTTCGAGAGCCAGTTCGGCCTGGTCCCGGCCGTGTCTGACCCGCTGGAACTCGGGCTGTGGCACCATGCGGTCATGACTCACGAGGCCGACGGCACGGTGCAGTTGTTCGTCACCCGGGCAGACGAGGCCCAGGGCGCGGCCTACACCGGGGCCATGCCCCTGTGCGCCCTGGATGCGGCCTGTACCTACCAAGCCAGCGGGGTCAATGCCTGGACGCTTCGAAATGAGAAGGATGGCGAGGCCATAAGCGCCTACCGCCTGAATCCGGCCATGGACGTGGCCCTGCCGCGCTTTTTCCACTACGCCCTGTCGCCCGGCCAGGCCTGGCTGTTGTCCCTGGAGGCGCTGGCCGGGATTTTTGTGGCCGATGACCACGAGGTGGCCCAGGCCGCAGCCCAGGGGCTTGTCCCCATCACCATTGCCAAGGAGGCCTCATGAGCGATTCCAGCGGCGCGGCCGGCATTGTCCGCAACAAGTTCGATACGGCCCAGAATTATGCCAATGATGCCTGGGTTTCGGCCATCAGTTTTCTGGGCCGGCTAAGCGGCGTGGCCCGGCTGACCTATCCCGACGTGGATCTGCCCGATCTGCCGGCCGCGCCGCAGTATCCGGGCGTGGCCTCCCCGCCGCAGCTTGGGGCCGTGTCCCTGGAGGCTGTGGCTGCCCCGGCGGTGCCGGATCTGCCCGGCCTGGCTCTCGAAGGGCTGGAGATGCCCCGGTTTACCCTCGTGCCGCCGGACATCATTCTGCCGGAGACGCCGGACATGATCCTGCCCGAGGCCCCGGGAGCGGTTCCCAATCTGCCCGAGATCGAACTGCCGCCGGACCCGGCCATCGTGCTGCCTGATCCGCCGGTCTTTGCCGAGTTGCGTATCCCGGACCTGCCCGCCGCCGTCACCCCGGTCTTTGAGGGCGAACGGCCGCCCATGCCGGCCCTGGTCGCCCCGGGCAATCTGTTCATGCTGCCGCCGGAAGCGGCCTATGATTCGTCCCTGCGCGCCGCCCTGGCCGAGCGTCTGGAGGCCGAGGTCCGAAACGGCGGGGCCGGCTTTGGCCCGGAACTGGAAGACGGCCTGTGGCAGCGGGCCAGACGGCGCATGGAAGACGAACTGGCGGAAAAGCTCGCCGGCATTGCCGACGAGTTTGCCGCCCGGGGCGCATCAGGCCTGTCCGGTCCCATGGCCGTCATGTTCCGGGCGGCGGCCAAGGACGCGGCCGAAACCCTGGCCGGGCACAACCTGGATCTCCTGGCCCGGCAGGCCGAGCTGGCCAGCCAAAATGGCCGGGGAGCGGTGGAGCAGGCCCTGGCCCTTGAAGCCCAGGGCATCGAGCTTTTCAACCAGTCCGCTGCCCGGGCCTTCGAAGGAGCCAAGGCCCTGGCCCAGTTTGGCTATGAGGCGCTTTCGGCCGAAGTGGCTGTGCACAATGCCCAATTGGCCCGCTATCAGGCCGATGCCGCCGTGTTTGAAGCGCGCATCCGGGCCTCCCTGGCCGAATTGGAAGGAGCCAAGGTGCGCATCGAAGGGGCGCGGCTGGCTGGCGAGGCCCAGAAGCGGGCGGCCGACCTGTATCTGGCCGAGCTGTCCGGGGTGACGGCCCTTATTGGCCTCTACAAGGCCCGCATGGAAGGCGCGGCGGCCAAATCGGCCCTGGGCCGGGATCGGCTGGCTGCTTACGAATCGCAAGTGGCCGGCTATGTAGCGGCGGTCAACGCCAATACCGCCCGGTTTAATGCCCACGCCGCCGCCCTGGCCGGCCAGGAGGCCAAGGCGCGTCTGTATGCCGAACAGGTGCGGGCCTTTGGGGCCGAGGTGGACGCGGCCAAGGTCGCGGCCGAGACGCGCCTGGCCGTGGCCTCAAAAAATAATGACGTGCGCCTTGACGCCTACAAAGCCGACGTCACCCGGTTTGAGGCCGAGTTGCGTCAGGCCCAGGCCCGGGCGGACATTCTGCTCAAGGACAAGGAACTGGCCCTTGGCGTCTATGACGCCGGGCTCAAGGCCGGTCAGGCCGAGGCCGAACTGCGCTCCCGGGACCACGGCGCCCAGGTGGACGCCTTTTTGAAATCGGCGGAAGTGTCAATAAAACAGGCGGATATGCTGCTGCAAAACTCGCTTGGCGAGCTGCGCCTGGAATCGGAAAAAATCCGGTCCGGGGCGCAGGTTTCGGCCCAGATGGCGGCCAGCGCGCTCAATTCGGTGAACGCCTCGGCCCAGATCGGCTACAGCGAATCCATTGGCGAACGCACCTCGACCTCGACCACCGAATCCACCCAGCGCTCGGTAAGCGAGACCACGTCGAAATCCAACGGCTCCCGCGAGAGCTTTAACCACAACTACAATTACCGGGTCTAGGGCGGCGTCTGCAGGGAGCAGAGAAGTCGAAAGCGTGCCTCCGGCGGCCAAAGGGGTGACCCCTTTGGAATCCCACATGGAGGAGGTTTGCTTTGAGCGGGCGCGTTGCCCGTCGGTTAGCGGCAGTGGCGCGGGAAAAGGCGAGCAGAGGCCAGGGCCGTGACTGTTGGCGTTTGCCCTTGGCGGGAACTAGCGTTGCTCCGGCGGCTGGGGTGAGAGTAGCCCCCGGACCCCTGCGAAGGGGAAGGTTATAAAAGGCGCGATGCTCGCGCAAAACAGCAGTCCGGTCTGCCAGGGCGCGCTTCGGAAACGGAGCGCGCTTTTTTTATGGCCAACGGGCGGCAGGATCCAGGAGGAATCATGGCGGATCTCATTTTTACGAGCTTCAAGGAAGGACTTGGCCGGGGCATTTTCAATCTGCCCGCCGACACCCTGCGTTGCGCCCTGCTGACCAGCGCCTACGTCCCTTCGGCCAGCCACGGCGGGCTGGCTGACGTGGCCGGTTTCGAGGCGCTCGGCCCAGGTTATGCGGCCGGCGGCCAGACGCTTGGCGGGGTCGGCTGGAGTGCGTCCGGCGGCAAGGCTGCGCTGCGGGCCAACGACCCGGCCTGGACCGAGACCACGGTGACGGCGCGATACGCGCTCATCTATCTCGCCAAGACGGCCGGGGGCCTGACCAACCCGCTGGTGTGCCTGCTTGATTTCGGCGCAGACCGGGGGGTGACCGGCGGGACGTTTACGGTGCGCTTTGACGCCTCGGGCGTCCTGACCCTGGAGTAGCCCATGAATGGGCCGTGGAGCGAGACAGCCCGGGCCTGGACAGCCGCGCCGGCCGCCTGGGGACAGCATGCGCAAGCGCCGGCGGTGGAGGTTTGGGCCACGGCGGCGGCGGCGGGGCTGGTTGCGCCGGCCGCCGCAGCCCTGCCGTTGGCCCATCCGGCCTGCCCCCCGGGAACGGCGGTGGCCCGGCCGGGGACTGCGGCGACGGTTTCGACGGCAACGGCCGAGGGCCGGCCGGCAAGACTCGTGGCGGATGTGCAACCAGGTTTGGGACTGGCCGAGGAGTTCGGGTTGGCCGGGGCGCCTGGCCTGGCCCTTGGCGGACATCCCGTCCAGGCAACGGTGACGGCGCTGGGCCTGACCCGGGTGTCCAGCTTGGTCGTAAGGCCTGGCGCAGGGCTGGCCGGAACCGGACGGCGCGAAGTGGCCAGGCTGGCCTCGCCGCCAACCATTGCGGACAGGCTTTTTTCCCTGGTGGGTCTGACGCGCATCCTGCGCTCGACCATCGATATCGAACAGACGTGAGGAACATCCCATGGCGGACAGTATATACCGAGGCGACGTGGGCCTGGAGATCCTGGTGGACTGCGGGCGCGACATCGCCGGAGCGGGCAACCCGGCGTTGCTGGTGCGTACGCCGTCCGGCGCGGTGCGTTCCTGGCCGGCGGCTGTAGCCGTCGTTGGCCAGACCGCGTCGCATCTGCGTTACGTCACCGGGCCCGGCGATCTGGCCGAGGCCGGCGCGTATAAAATCCAGGCGGCCCTGACCCTGGGCGACTGGTCCGGAACCGGCCGGACGGCGACCCTGGTCGTGCGTCCGCAATTTTCCTGAGGAGCACCATGAGCGATCCCATCTATACCTCGGTGGCCTTTGTTTCCGGCGACAGCTTTGCCGTGTCCAACGCCGCTGGCGAGGCCTTTACCGGGGAATTTGTCCCGGGCCTGCGAGTGTGGGGCGATTGCCAGGCCGACGGCATCCGCCTGGGCACGGTGACGACTGCAACCCACGACGCCGGGGCGGGGCGCACCCTTGTGACCGTGGCCGTCGACGCCGGAGCGGCCCTGACCCCCAATCTGACCGCCGTTCTCCACGGCAACGACATCCCGGAATCGCTGTGCAGCCATGCCGACAATCACACCCTTGGCGGGCGCGACCCGTTGCCGTCGGCCTCGACGACGCTGGCCGGGCTGGTCAGGCTGGCCTTGGCCGCCGAAACGCAGGCCGGAGCCAATACCGGTACGGCCGTGACCCCGGCCGGGCTGGCTACGGCGGCCAAGGGGCTTCTCAGCGCCAATACGACAATCCATGTGGCGACCACCGGCAGCGATGTGTCGGGTACGGGTGCGGCAGGGATGCCGTTTGCCTCCATCAGCAAAGCCCTTGGGTCCATCGCCGGGAAACTGATCGCTTCGGGCGTCACCGTGACCATCCAGGTGGCGGACGGCACGTATGCGATCAGCAGCACTATCGCCATCGACCATCCCGACGCGGATAAGATCCAAATACTCGGCAACACCTCGGCCGAAACGACAGTGGCGATTGCGTCCATCGACACGGCGGCCAAGACGTTTACGGTTGCCGGTAACTACGTTTCAAACGCAGACGCCGCCAAGAATATTGTCATTGGGGACATCATCGGCCTGACCGGCAGCAGCACGAGCGGGTTGAATGGTGGCTATCTGGTGTCCGGCGTGAATTTTGACGGGGTGAACACCGCCATCGTGTGTTCGGCTGAAGCTCTTGCCGCCGCGACGGTCGGCGGTGGCAGCATCGTCATCAAGCCCTGCAACCGCTGCAAGTTGCTCTTGTCCGGGGACATCCACGGATTCTACATCACCTCGGCCGTCAAATTGATCGACGGGTTCAAAATCGTCTCGTCTGCGACGTGGAACGGGGCGGCGTGTATCTATGGGAACACCTGCCGCCTTGCAAACATTGGGAGGTGCAACATCCTGACCGGAGCCCCCATCGGGGTCTATGCGTTCATGGGGTCAGTCATGCATGTGGCCGGGCTGATCATTAAAAACGTCAAGTACGGAGCCTTCCCGTCCAATGGATCGTTCATCGAGTTCTCCAGTTGGGAGGGAACAGCCCTTATCGATTCGGCGGAATGGGCCGGCATCGTCGCCTATACCGGATCGACCGTCTATACCTACGGCCCGACGCTGGTCCTTCGGAATTGCCAAACACCGTATTCTCCGGCGCTCAACACGTCAGGGAATGCCAACTCGTTCATTCAGCAATAGGGGCGCATATGCAAATCGTCATTCGATCCGGCTTCGTCACCGGCTGGCATTCGGACGGCCAGGACTTGACAGTCGTCACCGGCTATCGGGGCTGCCTCATCCTCACTGTCCCGGACGACACGCCTGTGGCGATCGGCCAACCATGGGAGGCGGACCTGGATGCGGCCAGGCAATCGGTGTGTGCCGAACTCGATGCCATGGCCGAACGCCTGCGCAACACGGTCCTGACGCCAGGCTCCGGCCAGATGGCCGCCTATCAGGCCAAAGAAATCCAGGCCGCCGCGCTGCTCCTCGATCCCACACCGACTGAAGCGGAATACCCGGACATCTTCAACGAGATAGGCATCACCGCCCCTTCTGCCGGCGAGGTGGCCATGGCCGTACGGGCTGCCGCCGAGAAGTGGCGCACCTACGGCCGGGCCGTCGAGCGCGCCCGGCTGGCCGGCAAGAAAGCGGTCGGCGAGGCCAGCGACGTGGCCGGGGTGCTGGCGGCCCGGGCCACCGTCAACTGGCCGCAATGCTGACGGCTCGCCTTGAGCAACGCTGCAAAATCGCCTACTCTGGGGCGACGCCGGCCTCCCCATCCTTCGACCGCGTCCGTAAGCCCCGAGGTCCCCCATGGCCAAGCAGTGCATTTTATTCGTTGATGATGATCAGGAAATCCTGTCAGCCTATGCCCGGGCTTTTCGCAAGCGCTACGACGTGGAGGTGGCGGCCGGGCCGGAGATCGGGCTTGAGTGCGTGGCCGCTTTGCCTGAAGTGGCCGTGGTGGTGTCCGATTTGCGGATGCCGGGCATGGACGGCGTGGAATTTCTCGGCCGCGTCCGGGAGATGCGCCCCGATGCCGTGCGCATCATCCTGACCGGTTTTGCCGACATCGGCGTGGCCATTGCTGCGGTCAACAAAAGCAAGGTCTTCAGTTTTCTTACCAAGCCTTGCCCTGAAGAGGATCTGGAAGAGGCCCTGGTTGCGGCCCTGCGCCAGTATCAGCTGATCGCCGCCGAAAAAGAACTGTTGCGCGGGACGGTGCGCGGCACCATTAAGCTTTTGACCAACCTGCTTGAAATGGTCAGTCCCGAGGCATTCGGCAAATCCTCCCGGGTCAAGCGGCTGGCCGTGGATATCGGCAATTATCTCGGCGTTCCCGAGGGGTGGCGGGTGGAGCTGGCGGCCATGCTGTCCCAGATCGGCTGCGCCGCCATGCCGGCCGAGACCTTGCGTCGGGCCTATCAGGGGGACCCCCTGCCCGGGGACAAGGCCTACGAATTCGCCATGCATCCCAAGATTGCCGCCGAATTGGTGGCCAACATCCCCAGGCTGCGCGAGGTCTCCGAAATCATCGCCTACCAGGAAAAACGCTATGACGGCGGCGGGCTGCCTCCGGACGGCCTGGCTGGCGAAAATATCCCCGTCGGCGCGCGCATCCTCAAGGTCGCCCTGGACTTCGACACGCTGCAGGCCCACTATGGCAGCAAGCGCCGCTCGGAGAACCCAGAGGTCGATGCCCTGGGGCGGATGCGCGACCGCACCGGCTGGTATGATCCCGAAGTGCTGGCCGCCCTGGAATCCCTGGCCACTCTGCCCGACGGCTACGAACCGCGTCTGGTTTCCACCGACGAGCTGGCGGCCGGGATGCTCTTGGACCAGGATGTGGCCGATCTGGGCGGCAAGCTCGCCCTGGGCCGGGGCCTGGAACTCAATACCGTCTCCATTCGCCGTCTGGTCCGTCTGGACGCCGACCGGGGGACCAGGGGCCGCATACGGGTCCTGGTGCCGCCGCCGGAGCAGCTGGCCTTTGCCATGATGCTTGATGGCTAGGCGGTTTTACGCCAGAAAAAGGGGCCGTTTGGACCGCTCGCGCAGCCTTTTTCTCCGGGCCTCCCTGGCCGCCCAACCCTCATAATCCGGCGACCCCATGGAAACAGCACCGCATACGCCAAAAGAAATTTCCTCGCCGCCGGGTGAAGCGTTTCGCGGGGTGTTCTCCACCCAGACCCAGGCCTATATCGGCTTTGGGGCCACCAAACGCCGGGTCAAGCAAAACGTCCACATCTTTGCCGAAGAGCAACCCGACGGCTCCTATCTGGTGCGCAATCTCAACAAGAATTTCATTCCTACGGGGAAGGGGCGGCCCATCTCCCGGGAACAGTTGCTGACCGACTATCTCCCCGAGCCCGACCTGTACATGAACAAGGTCGTGCCCATGATGCGCCGGGTGCAACAAAACGTGGAAGCCGGCGACGCCCATCGCAGCGAGAGCGAACTCATGTCGGCCGAGTTCGAGTACAAAAACGCCCTGCGCGTGGACGAGGAGCATATCCGGGCCACGTTCGGTCTGGGGTTGACCTATCTGGATCGGGGGGAGCTTGAAAACGCCAAGCTCGTGTGCCGGCGCATCATTTCGCTGGAAGCGGCTTTTGGCCCGGAGCACAAGCACCTGTTTAACGAGTTCGGCATCAAGATGCGCAAGCACAAAATGTTCGAACAGGCCCTGCTTTACTATTTCAAAGCCTACCGCCTGAGCAAAACCGACGACCATCTCCTCTACAACATTGCCAGAACCTACTTCGAGCGCGGCAAGCTCAAGCTCGCGAGCAAGTTTCTGGCCATGGCCCAGGCCATCAATCCGGCCTTTCCCGAGGCCCAGACGCTTTCACGGGCCATTGAACGCAAGGTCCAGGAGGAGTTCGCCTTTCCGGTGGAGCGGTCACGTCTGCGAGTTGACGACTAACCTGGCGGCCCAGGCCGCCGTGTGAGGACGGGCATGAGCTTTCTTGGACGTTTTCTGGTGGAGCAGGGGGCTATCACCGAGGCACAGCTGGAGGACGGACTGCGCTATCAGCGGGAGAAAAACCGCCGGATCGGGGAGGTTGCCGTGGAGCGGGGCGTGCTCTCCCCGGACCAGGTGGACGTCATCCGGGGCCGTCAGGACGGCGACCCCAGGCTCTTCGGCGACATTGCCGTGGGGGAGCGCCATTTGTCCCGACGAAGCCTCGACGACCTGCTCTTTATCCAGAAAATCCAGCATACCTACCTCGGCGAGGCCTTGTTGCTTCTTGGGCATATTCCTCGGTCGCAGTACCAGGAGCTCATGGGCCGTCACTATGCCCTGCGCGACAAGAGCCGGGTCAGCCTGCGTTATCTCCAGGAGTATTTCGCGGAAAACAGGGTGGTCGAGTGCCTGTACGCAGCCATTATCCGAATTGTGCGCCGGGCCATCGGCGAGGAGGCGGCGATCACCGGTTTTGGCAGCGCCTCCCGGCCGGCGGCCTATCCGGAAGCCGCGGTTATCGAGGGCACGATCCTTGGCGGACGGCGGTTTGCGGCCTGCCTGGGCCTGTCCCGGCCGCTGGCCGCCCGGTTGGCCGACAGGGTGGAGAGCGCCGACGGCCGAACCGGTCTGGCCGCTTGGTACGACATGGTCCTGCGCTCTTTCGGCGACATGCTGCGGGATGGCTCCCTGCTCCTGGAAACAGGCCGGGTCACAGCCGGAGGCTTGCCCCAGGAAGGGTGCGAGGATTGTCTGGACATCCGCATTGAAACCCCGTCCGGAGAGTTCGGCCTGACATTTTGGCTGGAGGAGGCCCCGGCATGACGCGGCAACGAGCCCGCCAGGCCGGGGACCAGTCGGCCCAGGATGCGCGGATGCCCTTTTTCGAGGCCCTGTTCGCCGGCATTGATACCGGGTTGTGTTTTTTGGACCGCGAGCTTCGGGTGGTGGCCGTCAACGCGGCCATGCGCCGGCTGGTCCCGGGCCGGGATTTCACCCCGTCGGGACCGTGTCTGCCCTCTGGGGCGCAGGCCTCGGACCTGTGCGCCCAGTGCCCGGCAGCCGAGGCCCTGGAGACCGGGAAGCCGGTCACGCGCCGGGTGGTGGCAACGGCGCCCGACGGTGGGGAGCGCTACCTGGAGGCCGTGTGCCACCCTCTGGCGGATGCTGCCGGGACGCTTTTCGGCGTGGCCGGAATCGTGCGCGATATTTCGCGCCAGGATGCCGCCGAGCGGGAGATGGTCCTGGCCAGCCGCGACATCGAAATGCTGTTGGCCTCCATCCGTTCCATCCTGGTCAGCCTGGATGGGCAAAACCGCATTCGCCGCTTCAACGCCAGCGCCGAGGCCATTTTCGGGCTGTCGGCGGCGGCGGTGACAGGTCGTGATTTTTTCGATGTGGGTCTGGACTGGGACGGGCAGGTGGTGCTCTCGGCCGTGGAGGAGAGCCGGCGCAGTCTTGTCCCGGTGCGGGTGGATGAGGTGCGTTGCCGCACGGCCGGCAATCACGAGCGTCTTCTCGGGTTGACCGTCAATCCCGTGCCGGCTTCGCAGGGCGACCGCCCGGGCGTACTGCTCCTTGGCCAGGATCTGGCCGAGATCAAGGCCCGGGAGCTCAAGGTCGCCCACGAGCGTCGGATGCAGGCTATCGGCCATCTGGCTGCCGGCATTGCCCACGAGATCAACACCCCGGTGCAGTATGTGGGCTATAATGCCGGTTTTCTTGACGAGGCGTTTTCTGAGGTGCTGTCACTGCTTTCGGCTTACGACGGGCTGGCCAGGGCGGTGCGCGACGGCGACGCCGAGGCCATGGCCAGCGCCGCCGTCGAGGTCGGGCGACTGGCCGAGGCGGCTGATCTCGAGTATCTGCGCCAGGAAATCCCGGCAGCCATTGCCAACACCCGGAAGGGCATCGGCCAGGTGGCCGACATCGTAAGGGCCATGCGCCAGATGTCCCACCCTGGGCCCGGGGAGAGGCTTTTTTTTGATCTCAACGCCAGTGTGCGCGACATCGTGACCATCACCCGCAATGCCTGGAAACATGTGGCCGAGGTGTCCCTGGAGCTTTCCCCCGAGCTTCCCATGGTGTACGGTTTGCCGCATGAGGTTTCCCAGGTGCTGCTCAATGTGGTGTTAAACGCCGCCCAGGCCGTGGAAGAGCGGGTTGTCGGCGAGCCGTGGATCAGGGGCCGGATTGTCATTGCCAGCCGCTTGACGCCGGACCATCTGGAAATCGCGGTGTCCGACAACGGATTGGGTATTCCTGAAACAGCCCGGGGCCGTATCTTCGATCCGTTTTTCACCACCAAGGCCGTAGGCAAAGGCACGGGCCAGGGGCTGGCCATCAGCCACGCGGTCATGGCCCGGCATGGCGGCGGCATCGATTTTACCACGAGGCTTGGGGAAGGAACCACCTTTTTTGTCCGTTTTCCCCTTGAAGACGGAGGACAGACGCAGGCTGGGGCAAGTCGCCCCCTTTTCTAAACCGGCAGGTGTGGTGGGCCAATGGGCGGCAAGGCGAAAATACTGTTCGTTGACGACGATCCTGAGATCTTGGCGACGTTTCGGCGTGCCCTGCGCCGGGGATTTGTCGTGGATACGGCCCTTGGGCCGGTGCGGGGCCTGGAGGCCGTGGCCGAGCGTGGCCCGTATGCCGTGGTGGTTTCGGACCTGCGGATGCCGGGCCTGGACGGCCTGGAGTTTTTTGCCAGACTCAAAAAGAGCCACCCCGACACCGTGCGCATCATGCTGACCGGGTATGCCGACCTGCACGCCGCTATGGACGCCGTCAACACCGGGCACGTGTTTCGTTTCCTGGCCAAACCCTGCGCCGAGGACGAACTCAACGAAGCCCTGACGACCGGGGCGGCGCTGTATGCCCAGGCCACGGCCGAGCGGGATTTTCTCAAGGGGGCGCTTCGCGGCATCATCAAGGTCCTAACCGACCTGCTCGCCCTGCAAAATCCCGAAGGCCACGCCCGGGCCATGCGGGTGCGCCGTCTGGTGGCGGACATGGCCCGCTACCTGGAGGCGGCCGATGCCTGGCGCATCGAGCTGGCCGTCTCCTTGTCCCAGATTGGAACCATGGTCATGCCTGAAGCCATGTTCGCCAGATTGCGGCGTCAGGGCGTCCTGGCCGGGGACGAGGCCCGGTTGTTTGCCTGCCATCCGGTCATTGCCGCAGATTTGCTGGACAGCATTCCCAAGCTTCGGGAAGTGGCTGAGATTATCCGCCACCAGGAAACGCCGTATGCCGGGGAAGCGGGCGGCGGCCCCCGGGGGACGGCCATTCCGCTTGGGGCGCGCCTGCTCAAGGCGGCCCTGGACTATGACCGGTTGCTGACCTCGGGCCAAAACCGCGCAGCCGCTCTGGCCGCCCTGGCCGCCAGGGACGGGGTCTATGACCCCCGTGTCCTTGAGGTCCTGGCTGTCCTGGCTGGTGAATGCGAGGGATTTTCCCGGACGCAGGTGCCGGTTTCGGCGTTGACCCCGGGCATGGTCCTGGAAGAAGATGTGCCCCTGCCTGACGGAACGCGGCTGGCGGCCGGAGCGGTGGTGGACGAGGGCCTTGTCGATCGGCTCACGTGTTGCGGCACGCCGCCGGATCTGTTGTGCCGGGTCCTGACGGCGCCTGCGGGCGAGGCGTTGGTGGGGAGTCTGGCCGATCCGACGCTCCTGGCCTTGCTGCGCCGGGTGCGAAACGCCGTTCCCGGCGACTAACTGCAAAGGAACCATGTCCCCATGTCCAATGCCATGCGGCTCAAGGCTGAACAGGCGGCCAAACGCTACGAGCGGATCACCCTTGATTATTTTGCCGAGACAGGGTTTTTTGTGGTCTGCACCGACGACGAAAGTTTCGTGCGTCAGCTCAAATACGCCTTGGGGAATCTGCGCATCGACGTCAAAACCGCCTTGCGCGAGGTCGCCGACTACGACGAAGTGACCACCCTGGCCAGCAAGACCGTGGAACGCCTCAGCGGCCCGCTGCTCATTTTTCTGGAACGCCGCCTGCACAAGAACACCTGCCTGAAGACCGTCAAGACGCTCAAGAATTTTTACGGCGACAAGGTCCGTCTGGTGGTGGCCAGCGCGGAAATTTCCCGCGACGAGATGGTGCTCGTCCACGAGGTCGGGGCCGACAGCTTTATTACCAAGCCCATCTCGGCCAATGCCCTGATTGAGAAATTCGCCTTTGCCGTGCGCCCCAACACCCAACTCGGGGTGCTGTTTGACCGGGCGGCGGCGCTTCTTGCCGCCGGCGACCTGGAGCAGGCCGGCCGGGTGGCGGACAAGGCCTTTGAACTCAAGCCCGGCAGCCTCAAGGCCCATCTGCTCCTTGGCGACGTGGCCCTTGGCCGTGGGGACCATGCCCTGGCCGAGCGCCATTACAAGGAAGCGGTCAAGGCCGAGAAGCTCTATATCGAGCCGCTCAACCGGCTGGTGGAGTTGTACGGGCAAAGCGGCGAGGACGCCAAGCGTCTGGCCTGCCTGACCCGTCTGGACGAGCTTTCGCCGCTGAATTTCGAGCGCAAGGTGGCCATTGGCGAGGCCTACTTCGATCGGGGCGAAACCGACCGGGCCAAGGTCTTTTTCGAGGAGGCCCGGCGGGTGGTCGGCAAGGTGGCGGCGGACATGGTCAGTGATTCGCTCATGGAGATGGCCCGCAAGATCGGCGACCGGGACCAGGAGATGGCCCTGCGTTTTGTCACCGAGGCCATTGCCGCCAAGGGCGACTCCATTTCCCGGGCTGATCTTTGGATGTTTAATAATCGCGGCATCTTGCTGCGTCGCCAGGGCAACTGGAAAGAGGCGGTGGAAAATTACCGCAAGGCTCTGGCCGTAGCCCCGGATGATGCCGGGGTACACTACAACCTCGGTGTGGCCCAGGCCGAGGGCAAGGATTATTATACGGCCCTGACGCACTTCGAAGAGGCGCTCAAACTCGATCCGGACCTGATCCGCCAGGGACCGACCGTTGGCTACAACATTGCCACGGCCCATCATAAGTGCCGCAATATCGCCGAGGCCCGCCGGTTTCTCGGCCTGGCCCTGGAACTCGACCCCGGCCACGAACCCGCCCGGCGGCTGCTCGGGTATCTGGCCGAATAGCGGCCTTCACCACCATGAGGCGTTTTCTTTCGCACCTGGGACATGTGCTGCCCGTCTGCCTGCTGCTGGTCTCGCTGGCCGCGACAGGGCCCGGCGTGCTCTTGGCGGCTACGCAGCCCGCCCTGACGCTTGAGACCTGCGGCGCGTTGCTGCGGGAGACGGGACTTGGCGACGGCTGGCCCGGGGGCAATGCCGTGCGTCCGGGCCAGGCAGCGCTGCCCGGCGACAAGGGGCTTGGCTGCCGGTTTCTCCTGACCGGGGACGGCGGCGGGAGCGTGGTGGAAGCCCGGCTGGCCCGGCCGCTGCCCGGCGGCGGAACCGCGGTGGACCGCTGGTTTGTGCCGGTGCGCCGGGGCGAGGCCGCAAGCGCGGTCTACCTCTTTGCCCCGGGCCTGCCCATTTCCCCTGGCGACTGGACCCTGACCCTGGCGGCCGAGGGCCTGACCGCTGTCGAAGCCCGGTTCCAGGTGGCGGGCAGCGAGCCGCCGGCCATGGTCCCGACGGCGATTGCGGCCCGGCCGGTTGGGCCGCAGGCCTTGTCGGCCGCCCCTGTCCCCCCGGCTCCGGCGTCGCTGCCTCCTGCCTCCGGGGATGCCGGGCCGCCTCCGATTTCGGTCCTGGACGCGGGGGCTGCTCTGCGCCTTGCTCCTGCCCCGGAGGCCGCCCCGGCCTGGACCCCGCCCCCCCAGGCAGCGCCTGCCCCGGCTGCGGACCCGGCCCCGACTGCGACGCCGGCTGCCGCGCCGAGCGAAGGGGCCGTCCCGCCCCGGCCGGGCATTGCCGCAGCTCCCCTGGTCCCGACCGCCGGCCCCGGGCCGGCCGCTGGTGCGCCGAAGGCAGGGGCCGCAGCCAAAGACAAACCGCAACCGCCCGCCACGCAGGTGAAAGAAACGGCCAAGCCGGCCGCAGCGACCGGCTATATGGCCCTGCAGACCGGTCTTTTCGCCGATGCCGACAATGCCAGGGTCCAGGCCGTCAAATTACGCGCCCGGGGCATGCCGGCCTGTGTGGCCGTTTCCGGCGAGGGGGCCAAACGCCGGTATCGGGTGCTGGCCGGACGTTTTGGCGATCGTCGGGCGGCTGCCGAGGCCCGGGGCGGCGTGAAGGCCATTCTTGGCCTTACCCCCATCTTGTACACGGTGGACGCGGCCGAGGTATCCCGGCTGCGTTGCCGGTGAGCGGGCCGGGGAGCGCCGTGAGCCCATCCCTGGCCGTGTCCTTTGTGGTGGACGCCCAGCCCAAATTCCGCCTGCAAAGCGTGAATCTTCTGGCCACGCTGCTTGGCACCGGCACGGTTGCCCCCGGAGACGTCTTCGTCCATCTGGTCGGCGACCATCCGGCCGTCTACCGGGAGTTTCTGGCCGAGGTCCGGGTCAATGTGGTTCCGATCCGACCGTACGGCGACTCGGCCTCGCCCTATTGCAACAAGCTCGTGCAACTGCGTTCCAAGGCCCTGGCCGGGGCGGACTGCGTGGCCTTGCTTGATGCCGACGTGGCCCTGGCCGCCGATCTTTCGGCCGTGCTGCCCGGCCCGGGGGTGCGGGCCAAGACCGTGGACACGCCGTCGCCGCCGCTCCCCCTGCTGCGCGCCTTGCTGCATCAGGCCGGGCTGCCCCGGGACGCGGCGGTCGCGGCGGCGGATTTTGTTGCCGGGGAGACCTTGGCCGGCAACATGAACGGCGGGGTGTGCCTCTTTGACCGCGCGTCCTTCGGGCAGGTCGGGCCGCACTGGCTCAAATGGACCCACTTCACCCTGGCCAACGCCCGCCTGCTTGGCCCCTACGTCAAACACGCCGATCAGGTGGGGCTGGCCCTGGCCCTGATCGAACTGGGCCTTGTGCCGACGCTGCTCGGGCCGGCCATGAATTTTCCCACCCATCTGCGCCCGGCCACCTACCGTCCCGGCCACGACCTCGATCCGTCCATCATCCACTACCACGACCGCCTGGACGACGCCGGCCTGCTCGTGCCTCCGGGGCTGCCCCGGGTCGATGCCGCCGTTGGCCGGGTCAACGGCCTGCTGCGCCGGTTTCACGCCGCCCATCTGCCTGCGGCCGTGCTGGCCGACTGGCGGGAGTCGCGCCGCTAACCCGCCTGACCCAGTTTGAGGCAAGGACACCCGTCGGCTTTGGCCGGCGGGTGTCTTTTTGTGCGTGGCCTCGGGGCAGGGCTAAAGAACGTCGTGGGCGGCGTCGATAACCTAGACATAGAGGCACACTTTCCGCAGCTGGCCGAGGGCCCACGGCAGGCCGCGGATTGGCGAAAGGGCAAGGACGCCCGCAGCATTCAAGGAGGAAACAACCATGTCGCTCGTTATCAATCACAACATGATGGCCGCCACGGCCAGCCGTAACCTGTCCAATTCGTATTCCGCTCTGGCCACATCCACCTCGCGCCTGTCTTCGGGCCTGCGCATCAACAGTTCTGCCGACGACGCGGCCGGTCTGGCCATTCGTGAGCTCATGCGGTCGGACATTGCCTCGATCAACCAGGGCGTGCGCAACGCCAACGACGCCATCTCCATGATCCAGACGGCGGACGGAGCCTTGCAGGTTGTCGATGAAAAGCTCATCCGCATGAAGGAACTGGCCGAACAGGCTTCCACCGGTACCTACACTTCGGACCAGCGTCTGATCATCGACTCGGAATATCAGGCCATGGCCTCGGAAATCACCCGAATCGCCAACGCCACGGATTTTAACGGCATCTATCTGCTCAACGGCAACCTTTCCAGTTCCACCCACAGTGGCGCCGGGATCAACTCCACCGGCAAGCTCAAGGTGCACTTCGGTTCCGGCAACAACTCGGCGGAAGATTACTACTACGTGCAGATCGGCACCTCCACCGCTTCGGCGCTGGGTGTCGGCATCGGCGCGAGCAGCACGGCGAAGGGCCGCAGCATCTCCACCCAGCAGCTGGCCCAGGAGGCGCTCAAGGCCATCACCACGGCCATCACGTCCAAGGACAAGATCCGGGCCAATCTGGGCGCGCTGCAAAACCGCCTGGAAAATACCATCTCCAACCTGCAGATCCAGGGCGAGAACCTGCAAGCCGCCGAATCCCAGATTTCCGATGTCGACGTGGCGACGGAAATGACCAACTTCGTGCGCAACCAGATTCTGACCCAGTCCGCAGTGGCCATGCTCTCCCAGGCCAACTCCATGCCCAAGATGGCTCTCCAGCTCATCGGCGGCTAGTCCTCGTTGACTTCGGTCGGGCCGCCGTCGGCGGCCCGACCATAATTTTGGCATCCCCCTTGCTACCCATGCGACGAAGGCCTGTCGCCCGGAATTCTTTTCCGCCAGGGGAGCGTTATGTCGAGTACCGTCAGCAGCTATACGCCGGTTACCACTTCCGGCCAGATTACCTATACTGGTCTCGGCAATGGTACCGATTTCACACAGCTTATCACCAAGCTGGTGCAGGTCGAACAGTCCCGCATCACGACCCTGCAGACCTGGAAAAAATCCTGGACCAATAAGCAGGAAGCCTTCCAGGAACTGAACACCGAGATGCTGACGCTCAAGACCACCCTGGACAGCATGGACACCATTGACGAGTTCATGTCCAAGGTGACGGATTCCACGGACTCGACGGTGGTTGCCGCCGTGGCCGGCGCCGGAGCCGTAAACGGCACCCACGAACTGGTGGTCAATCGCTTGGCCACGGCCAAGGCCATGGTCACCACCACCGGTTATGCCAGCGCCACCACCGACATCAATCCCTCAAGCAGCGATGCGATATTTGCCTATACCTACAAGGGCGTCACCTATTCCAACTCCCTCGGGGCCAATGGCACGCTCACCGACCTTGTGAGCATTATCAATAATGACCCGAGCAATCCCGGCGTCAAGGCCAGCGTTTCTTACGACGGCACCAAGTACTATCTGCAGTTGCGCGGCATGGATACCGGTTCCACCGCCAGTTTGACCATTGGCAGCGGCACGTCGCTTTCCGGTTTTGGGAGCGCCAATTTCAGCACCATTACGTCAAACGCCAGCGCCCAGCTCAAGCTCGATGGTTGGCCCGCTGCCGCCAATAGCTGGATCACCCGTGAAACAAACAGCATCACGGATCTGGTGACAGGTCAGACCCTGACCCTTAAAGGGACAGGATCGTCCACGTTGACGACCACCACCGATACCGATTCCATCAAGGAAAAGGTGGAGTCGTTCGTCAAGCAGATGAATACCGTTCGAACGTTGATTCAAGATTGTACCAAGGTCGATACGTCCACAAATCAGGCCTCGCTCCTCACCGGCAACTACGGTATCCAGCTCATTGATACGAATCTCAAGGATGCTGTAGCTGGTATTGGCATTGGTTTTGACTACGATGCAGACAAGTACAGCGCCCTTTCCCAGCTCGGCATATTGACAGATGCGCAAGAAGGTTCGACAACAGAAGGTCTGCTTGTCATTAATGACGACGTCTTTGACGCCATTCTGTCGTCGAATGCCGACGCCGTGGCCCAGCTCTTTGCGGATCAATATGCAGGAAGAACGAGTTCTTCTGACTTTTCAATCACATCATATATTAAAAATACAACTAAATGTGGCACGTATGGTCTGTCTTACACCGTTGCTTCCAACGGGAAGATTACCTCGGCCACGATCAACGGCCATCCGGCCAGTTTTAGCAGCAACTCCAACCTCATCACCGGGAAGCACGGCTATGACGAAGCCGGTATGGTTATCCGGGCCATCGACGTCTCTCCCGGAACGCACTCGGGCGAGGTGGCGCTCAAGCAGGGCAAGTTCGGGCAATTAAGCAATCTGCTCACTGAACTGACCGATACCACCGACGGCCCCCTGCATATTCTTGATGATAACTACGACGACATCACCGCTATGATTGATGACAAGATTGCCTTTGAGCAGCGGCGAATCTCCACATATGCCGCAAACTTGCGAAAGCGGTTTGCCAAGGTCGACTCCCTGCTTGGCACCTACAACGAACAGCAAAAACAACTTACGTCGGCAGTTGACAAACTCTCTTCAGATTAATTCGTTTCGTCCGATAAGGGTGCAAAAGGGGAGAGTTTCATGCAAAGCGCCGTTAAAAATTATATCCAGACCCAGGTCAGCACCACCACCCAAGGTGATCTCGTCATCATGCTGTTTGACGCAGCCCTCAAATTTCTGCATCGGGCCAAGGAAAAGATTGCCGAGAAAAATTATGCCCAAAAGGGCATCCTCATCTCCAAGGCCCTGGACATCCTCTCTGAACTTCAGGGTTCGCTCAATGTCAACAAGGGCGGTGAACTGGCTGAACGCCTGCAAAAGCTGTATTTTTTTTGCAGCGCCCGGTTGCTTATGGCCAATCTCAAGATGGATGTGGCCAAGATTGACGAAGTGGTCGGCATCTTAAACGGCCTGCGCGAGGCCTTTAGCGAAGCCAACGCCATGGTGACCACCAAGGCCGTACCCTCGTCGGCCACCCAGGCCGCCCGCACGGGGGGCTCGGCCGCAGCGACCATAGGCAACGTCTACATCGGCGGTTCCACCTCGGTCGCGCCCATGGTTTCCCTGGCTCCCCAGGCTGCGGCCGGCCGCTATGCCTCCGCGCCAAGCGCCACGCGTCCTGCGGCCTCCTCCGCCCCGCGGCCGACGCTGGTGACCCCGGCCATGGCTGCTGCGGCGTCGACCACGGTTGCCGGTTCGGCCCCGGCTGTTCCGCCGGTTGCAGCTCCTGTCGCGGCCCAGGTTGACGTGGCGGCCACCACGGCCAGGCCGGACGTGGCCGTGCCCTCGGGCCTGCCGCCCTCGGCCGCCGCGCTTGACGGCGACGTGGATGCCGGGGCGCAGGCTGAAGCGCTGCAGCCCACCGAAGATGCGCCGCATCCGACCGTGTCGCCGGTGCGCCGGGTCATGGCCGCCTATTCCCAGGGCCGCGCCAGCCGCTGAGCCGGTTCGCCCCTGGGCTGTTCACACGGGAAAAAGTGGCCCGGCCAGTTGCCCGGCCATCGGTCGAGGGTGGAAAGACACCCCGGCCTGGACGCTCTGGCCCGACACCGTGCCCTTTGCCGCTTGTTCCCCGGCCCGGCCCGGGATACCAACGTCCATGGACGCTTTTTCATCCGGCACGCTGCCGCATCCGTTTTTTGCCTACACCGCCGAGGTCCTGTCCTGGCGGCTTGGTTCGCCTGAGGCCGGGCCGTTGCCCGTCCCGGTCGGCGCGGCGCAAACCGAGCTGCGGGCCGGGCGCATCCTGCGGGCCGCCACACGCCATACGCAGGTGGTGCTGCTGGGCCTGGGCAGCGGCGATCTGG
The DNA here is from genome assembly GCF_000801335.2 of Desulfovibrio sp. TomC. Classification (NCBI taxonomy): domain Bacteria; kingdom Pseudomonadati; phylum Thermodesulfobacteriota; class Desulfovibrionia; order Desulfovibrionales; family Desulfovibrionaceae; genus Desulfovibrio; species Desulfovibrio sp. TomC. The sequence goes on along the minus strand of NZ_JSEH01000011.1, from coordinate 87,275 downwards.
CTGCCGCCCTGGCGGCCCACCTGCCGGCCGCCACGTCGCTGACCGTTGTTTCCCTGCATCCCGAAGCGGCTCAGGGCCTGGTTTCTGCCGGCCGCCTGTCCTGGCTGGCTCCGGCCGGCCGCTGCCAACTCCTGGCCGATTCCTCGCCCCAGGCCGCCTGCCATCTGCTCCTGGCCGCCGGTTTTTCCCCGGACAGCGCCCTGACCACGGTCAATCCCGAGCCGGCCGGCCCCTTGGAAACCAGGGGATTGGCCCAGTTGCGCCGGCTCCTGACGGCCAGCCGCCTTGTCCCGCCGCTGCCGCAGCCGTCCCTCAGGCCGGAAATGCCCACGCTGGCCCTGCTGGCCCGGCCGGAGGAACCCCGGCTCGACGCCTTTTTCCGGGCAGCCCGGGGACTGGCCGGACAGGCCGTCATCGTCTGGGACGCCGCCGTCGTGCCGGAGGCTGCGACGAGCGCCGCCCTGCTTGGCATGCCGGTGACGCACCTGGCCCGGCCCCTGGACAATGATTTCGCGGCCCAGCGCAACGCCTTGCTGGCCGCCTGTCCGCCCGGCTGGGTGCTGACGCTGGATCCTGACGAGCGGCCCGGCCCGGGATTTGGAGCGAGCGCGGCCCGGATCATGGCCACGCCGGGCCTGGGTGGAGCCTACTTTCCCCGGCTCACCCTCTATCCCGACCCCGGCCGGGCCAAGGTGGGCCACGGCCTGTGGCCGGACTGGCAGCTGCGCCTGTTTCGCCGTGATCCCGCCAGCGGCCCGCGCTACGTGCGGCCCCTGCATGAACGCCTGGAAGGGGTGTCCGGGCACACGGTCCTGGCCCTGGATGCCCCCATTTTGCATCACAACCGGCTGGTGGCCGATTCGGCCGCCGTTACCGGGAAGCTCGCGGCCTTCAGTCGTTTGCCCGGGGCGACGGCCCACCGCTTAAACGCCGATTATCCCAGTCTCCCGCTCGATTTCCTGACGGCCTTGTCCCCGTCAGACGGCCCTGGCCGCTTGTTTGTCCTGCCCTGGTCGGCCTGAAGCGGGACTCTCCAGCCCCCCGGTTGCCTTGCGGGCTTTGAGGAGCTACACTGGTGCTTGCAGATTTGCGCCCGGCGGCAGCACCGGGACGTTTTGCGAAGGTACATGATGCGCATCACTTGTCCTCAATGCGGTTTTTTCAGGGAATTGCCCGATACCAAGGCTCCGGTGACACCGACCATGGCCACTTGTCCCAAGTGTCGCCATCGGTTTCGGTTTCGTCCCGACCCCATCTCTGCGACCCCTGGCAGTCGTCTGCCCGCCGGCGAGGAGGGCGTTTCCTCATGGCGTCGGTCTGCAGCCAAGCAGGACCGGCAACCACCGGCCGCCGCCTGGGAATCTCTGGACGAGTCCACCCAGGAAATCGTGCCCGAGGACGGCGTCGCAACGACCGAAGCTCCCGAACTCGACGTTGTGACCGATGCCACCTTCGCCCCTGCACCCCCATCCGACTATTCCGGGCAGGCTTCGCTGGTCTCCCATGACGGACTGCCCGAGCCCATGCCCCCTGAGCGGCGGGGCCAGGACGTCGAACCCGAAGACTTGTCCGCCCCGGGGGACGACCCGGACGAACCTGTCTCGCTGAGTCATTGGGCCAAGCCGGTCGAATCGGACCGTCCGGCCACGCACCAGCGTCTCGTCGACCCGGCCCCGGCCCGCAGCCGCACCCGTGCGACGCGGCCCCCGGCGGCCCCGGTCGAACCCGAGACGCCGCCGGCTCCCGTAAGCCGTCCGGCCGACCCTGCGCCCCAAGCCGCGACCCGGGATGGGACAGATGAACCCGCGACCCGGCTTCCGGTCGAACCAGTCGAAGCGGTTGAACCGGTTGCATTGGTCGAACCACCCCAGGTCGAGCGTCCGGTCCCGCCGCCGGCCCCCGAGATTGCGCCGCCCCCCGCCGCGGCGGTCGAACCCGTCGTTGCAACACCTGCGGTCCAACCCCCCAGTGCTAAAGAAATTTCCGCCGCCGACGCGACTGCCGAGGCGTCCGAGGACTCGCCGCCGGCCGCGAAAAAGCCCGAGCCGGCCCTGCGCTCCGACGGCGTACGCGACATCTGGGCCCGGTTGCAGGCCATGGACGACCGCAAACCCGGCAAACCCCGGGTCGAGCACCAGCGTCCGGCCGAAGACGAACCCGAGGAACCCCAGCGGGAGGCCGTCACCGACCCCATCCCCTGGGAACGCCAGGATGCCTACGGATTTTTCCCGGGCCTGTTCCTGACGCTTCGTCAAATTTTGCTGCACCCGATGGATTTTTTTGACTCCCTGCCCATCGGCCGGCCCAAGGGCAAAGCCCTCGTCTTTAATCTGCTCATCAGCGAATTTTTGCTGGTGATCGATTTTATGTGGTCGCTTTTCGGCCTTCGCGCCCGCATCGGCAGCCCGGGGGGGCCTGAGGCCATGAGCTCGCTGGGGCACTCGCCCAGCCTCACCTTCCTGGGCGCCATGCTCCTTGTGCCGCTGGTGCTTTCCGTCGGCATCTATCTCGATGCCTGGGTTACCCATCTCCTTTTGCTCCTTTTCCGCAGCACCAAGAAAGGCTTCAATGAAACCTTCCGGGTGCTGTGCTATTCCGCCGCGCCGACAGTGCTTTCCGCCGTGCCCGTGGCCGGCCAGTTGCTCTCGCCCGTCATTCTCATCTGGTACATGGCCTTGCAGGCCATCGGGCTCAAGAAATGCCACGAAGCCGCTTACACCCAGACCTTGGCCGCCATTTTCATCAAGTGGTCCATCTACCTGTTCCTGCTCCTGGCCATGCTGCAAAGCTTCACCCCGGGGCAATGATCCGGCTTCCATCCCCTTGACGCGGCGGCGGTGAAACGCGAAAGATCAATACTGACAAAACGGCTTGGTTTCCGCCCCGCCCCAGGGGCGGAAACCAAGGCGACAGGACGGGGTGGGCCATGTGGACATGGATGCGGGCAAAGTGGCGCGCCGTGGCGCAGTGGCGACGAAAGGCCAGGGAGATCCATCCCGAAACCTTCCGGGCCATGGCCGGCGAATTGGCCGAACTGGCTGAAGTTGCCTCCAAGATTCGACCGGAGGAACAGGCCTTCCTGCTCAAAATCCGGCGTATTCGCCAGGAAATGCTTGAGCTCAAGCAAATGTCCTCGCGCCCGGAATTTCGCCTCCTGCCCCCCCAGAAAAGACACGAATTGCGGGAAAGTCTGCTCTCCTCCCGTGCGCAGTTGCTCAAAACCCTTTCCGACGCGCCCGTGGTCACCACCACGCGCCAATAACGGGCCAAGCCGCCCGGGCTGGAGGTTTCCCCATGTCCCACACCCCGTCCCGTCTCCTCCTCGCCGCCCTGGCCGCCGTCCTGGTCCTGGCCGCCTGCGCCGTGGAACCGAAACTGACCGATAAACACACGCTTTCCATCGACTCCTGGACCAAACGGAACAATCCCGAAGTCTATGTCGAACCCCTCAAGGCCCCGCCCGTGCCCGTTTCGGCCCTCATCGTGCCCTTCCAGGTCACCCAGGACATCGCCTACGCCCAGGATCTCGGCGAACAACTCACCCGCGTCGTCTGGCAGACCTGGACCCGCGACCGCGTGTTCCCCAAACTGCTCTACGAAGCCAATTTCAAAACCGCTTCCACCCCCCAGGCCGTGGCCATGGCCCGGAAAATGGGCGTCGATGTGGTCGTGGTCGGCAAATTTACCTACGTCATGTCCGGCGGTACCCGGGGCGACTCCAGCGTGTCGTTCACCTTCGACGTCATCGACGCCCGAAGCGGCGAACGCCTCTGGTCCATGGCCCACTCCGGCCTGATGGAGACCGGACTGACCGAAGATTACGTGATTTTCGCCCGCAAGAACCGGATGCCCGCCGAACCCCTCTCAGCCATCACCGCCACCCTGGCCATGGATATGGGCAGCCCCATGACCAACTGGAACTACGGCTACAAAGCCCCGCCCCCGGCCAGCCCCAACCCTGCGCCGCCTGCAGTGCCTGCGGCCGGCGCTGGATCGTAGGGGGAGTGAGAGTCGAGTAGAGAAGAGAAGAGAAGAGAATCGGGGCGCTGCCCCGAACCCCGCCGGGGGGATGATCCCCCCGGACCCCTGCGACGGGGGTGAGGCGGGCGGCGGCAGCGCGTTCGGTGGGTGGGGGCGGAGAGAATATCGGGGCTGGGATTTGGGGCCTGGGTCAGCTCGCGGAAACCGCGATCAGACCCAGGCCCCAAATCCCAGCCCCGAACTCGCCAGCGGCCGGACGGTCTTGGGCAAGCAAAGCCTTGCCCAAGACCGTCCGGCCGCATTTGCTTGAAGGCGCGGTAACAAGGCATAATTGTCCGGTGAAAGGCCCGGTCTTTCGGGCGAACCGGGCCGTTGCCATTGGGGCTGCCGTGCTCCCCGCTTCCGGCGGGGAGTGTCGGCAGCCCCAATGGCAACGGCCCATGCGGCGCAGCCGCCAGGCGCTCCCGCGTCCGCAGCAGTCCCTTCCCCGGCCAGGGCCATGCGTCCCCCCTTCAGGGGTCCGGGGGGATGATCCCCCCGGCCGCCGGAGGCATCATCTCTTTTTTAAAAAAAGCTAACCGCCAACAATAACTACTTTTTATTATATTCGAACAACCGGCCGCGGATGATGGCTTCGCGTCCGAATTTGTTTCGGATGGCGTCGAGGGCGGCGTCGATTTTGGTGTTGTGTTGTTGTTCTGTTTTGCCGGGATCGTCGAGCAGCGAGAGTTGCCGGGGCGCGTCGCCGAAGTGGGAGACGCCAAGGCCGATAAGGCGCAGGGGGTGGGGGAGTGGTTCGGCGTTGAGGAGGTCCTGGCCGGTCTGGAAGATGGCGGTATCGGAGTCGGTGGCTTCGGGCAGGGTGCGGCTGCGGGTGATTTGTTTGAAGGTATTGAATTTGAGTTTGAGGGTGATGGTGCGGCCGCGCAGGTGTTCCTGGCGCAGTTCGCGGCCGATGCGTTCGGCTTGGCGCAGCAGCCAGGCGGCGAGGTATTGGCGGTCGGCGGTATCGCTGTCGAAGGTATTTTCGGCGCTGATGGATTTGGCGGCCCGGTCGGTGGTGATGGCGGCGCTGCCTTTGGCGTGGGCCTTGTCGTAGAGGGCGAGGCCGTATTTGCCGCAGTGTCGGGCCAGGAAGTCGGGGGTATGGTTGCGGATATCGGCCACGGTGCGGATGCCGAGGCGGGCCAGGGTTTGTTCGGCGCGTTTGCCGACGCCGGGGATTTTGCCCACGGGCAGGGGGGCGAGGAAGTCGAGGGCGGCCTCGGGGGCGACGATGGTCAGGCCGTTGGGTTTCTCGAAGTCCGAGGCGATTTTGGCGATGAATTTGACTGGTGCGATGCCAATGGAGCAGGGCAGGCCGGTGGCGGCGCGGATGGCCTCCTTGATGGTGCGGGCCAGGGTTTCGGGTGGTCCGAAGAGGGTTTGGGTGCCGGTAATATCGACGTAGGCCTCGTCGATGGAGGCGGGTTCGACCAGGGGGGAGAATTCGCCCAGGGTCTGCATGATGCTGCGGGAGACTTCGGCGTAGCGGCGTCGGTTGCCGGGCAGAAAGACGCCATGCGGGCAGCGTCGCCGGGCTTCGGACACAGGCATGGCCGAGCGCACGCCAAAGACCCGGGCCTCGTAGGAGGCGGCCGAGACGACGCCGCGATGGTCGTGGCCGATGATGACGGGCAGTCCGGCCAGGGACGGATCGTCGTGTTGTTCGACGGACGCGAAGAAAGCGTCCATGTCGAGGTGCATGATGGTCGTCATGGGTGTGCCATGCGACGGGGGCGGGCAAAAGGCAAGCGGCGCGACCAACTTCCGCTGGTCGCGCCGCTTTGAACTATTCCCGGTGGGGGATTAGACGCCGACGTCGATCTGGGTGCCCTTGCCCATGCCGGCGAGGACTTTGGTCTGGAAATCGTGGTCAGCGTTCATCTGGCCGTTGGGCTCGGTGTTCATCTTGTTGATGGTTTCCGTCACAACCTGCGCGCCCATCGTCTGCTGTTGCATGGCCGGGGCTGCGACCCCGGCAGTGCTGCCGCCAATACCGTCCATGTGGCCTCCTGAGGGATAAAGAGTCCCTGTGTACCGTACCCTATCGGCCGTCGCACCGTCGGAGTTTAGCTTCACTGCGGTATTTTGGGAGGCAGGGGCAGGTTGTGCTGCTGGGGGACATTCGCTACCGTGCCCCTGGTCAGGCCAAGGGGCGGCTGCCGTAGTCGGTTCCGGCGGTGGCCCGGCATCCGGGCAGCTTGTCCGGCCTTGTTTTCCCGGTCTGCCCCGGGTGTGCTTGCCGGAAGGAGACGCGACGTGGCTTCAAGCATCGGGGCGTTGCTTACGCCATGGCGCCTCACTTGGTATCCCCGGCTGCTGTTGGCCGCCTTGGCCGTGGCGTTGGTGTTTCTGTTTTGCACCGGCGAAGGGGCACGGATCGCCACCGGCCGTCTTGGCGGCGACTTCCCTGAATTTTACGGGGCAGGCAGGATTGTGGCCAGCGGCCAGCTGTCGCACCTCTATGACGAAAAAACCCAGCGCGACGCCCAGCGTGACCTGATCCCTGCCCTGAAACCTGGGGAAGACAGCGGATTTGTTCCTTTTGCCTACCCGCCGCAGATGGCGCTGTTGTACGCACTGCTGGCCAAAGCGCCGTACCGGGCGGCCTTTGCCCTGCAGACCGCCTTTTCGGCCGCGTGTCTCCTGCTGGCCGCCTCGCTCCTGTGTCGGGTGTCGCCGCCGGCGTCGCGCCATGTCCTGGCCCTGTTTGCGGCCATGGTCTTTTTTTATCCGGTCTTCAGAGCCCTGCTTGGAGGGCAGAACACGCCGCTGACCATCCTGCTGGTCACGGTGGCCGCCACGTCCGGGATGCGCGGCCGGGACTGGCTTGCCGGCGTGGCTCTCGGGCTTTTGCTGTACAAGCCCCAGTTCGGGCTGACGCTCCTTGGCGTCTCTGCGTTGGGGGGCAGATGGCGCGTCCTGCTCGGGGGCCTGGGCACGGCTGGGATCACTTGCGCGGCCAATACGCTGCTCTTCGGCCCGGGGTGGCCGCAACAATGGTTGGGCTATGCCCGGTGGGTTATCGGCACGTCCATGGCGATGGAAAGCGAGAAGGCCATTTCCTGTCTCGGCGTTTTTCGAAATCTTGCACTCAAGACGCATTTGCCCATCGCCTGGATCGGTTATGCCCTGGCCCTGGCCGCAGCCGTTGTCGTTGCCCTGCTCTGGCTGCGTTGGGCCAGGGCCGGCGCAGGCAACGGCGGGTGCGCCAAGGAGACGGCGATGGCCTTGCCGTTTGTCGGGCTGGCTGCGGCCGGGACCATCCTGATTGCGCCCCACGCCTATTATTATGACGCAGGCCTGCTTTGGCTGGCTTTTCCGGCTCTGGCCCACGGCGACCTCCCGCGAAGGGACCTGCTTCTTGCGACGTTTTGGGCGGCGGGTTTCATCCAACCCCTGGCCGGGCTGCTTGGCTTCAGTCCGCTGTTCCTGCTGGCCGTGGCGGTATTTTGCTGCCTGGTGTTTCTTGCCCGTGCCGCATTGGCCGCTGCTGCGAAGGAGCCTGCCGCCCTGCTGGAAAATGCACAGAAGGCGGATTGATTTTGGGTGTCGCGATGTTGTGACGGCAGGCCCCTGGTTGGACAACGGGTCCCATTTCTTGCTATGCCGGGCTTAGTCTCCCGCCTCGTTTCCAGGAGGAAGCCATGCCTGTCGACAGTTGTCCCTTACACGGTCTCGAAGCCGCAGATTTGTCCTGCTCCATCCGCGAGCACGTCACCCATTCCCTGGGCAAGCATTGTAGCGAAGCCGGCAACCGCGATGTGGCCACGGCCCTGTCCCTGACCCTGCGTGACCGTCTCGTGGACAAACTGCTTGAAACCCGGGACCGCTATCGCCAAGCCCGGGCCAAGCGCATGTATTACCTTTCCATCGAGTATCTGCTCGGCCGCTGCCTGGGGAACAACATCTTTAATATGAAGCTCCAGGGCGAAATGGGTGAGCTGCTCTCCAGTTGGGGCTACAATCTGGAAGAGATCCGGGAGTTTGAGCGCGACCCGGCCCTTGGCAACGGCGGCCTTGGCCGGCTGGCCGCCTGTTTCCTGGATTCCCTGGCCACCCTGGACATGCCGGGCTGCGGCTACGGCATCCATTATGAATACGGGCTGTTCAAGCAGTCCATTGAAAACGACCGGCAGGTGGAGCGTCCTGATTACTGGATGGCCGAAGGTATGCCGCTGCAGCTTGAGCGGCGCGACCAGTCGGTCATCGTGCCCATCTACGGCCGGGTGGAGAACCATCAGGCCCCGGACGGCAGCTATCTGCCCTTGTGGGTGGACTGGCAGGATCTGGTCGGCGTGCCCTATGACATCCCGATCGTGGGCTACGGTTTCAAGACGGTGAATTATCTGCGACTGTTTGCCGCCCAGTCCACGGACAGCTTCAACATGGAGATCTTCGACCAGGGCGACTACATAAAGGCCATTCACCAGAAGGTCTATTCCGAACTGATTTCCAAGATTCTCTATCCCAGCGAATCCATCTCGTTTGGCCGCGAGCTGCGCCTCGTGCAGGAATATTTTCTGGTCTTTTGTTCCATCCGCGACATTACCCGCCGCTTTCTCAAGCAGAACAGGAACATCGAAGAACTGCCGGAACATGCCGCCATCCAGCTCAACGACACCCATCCGGCCCTGACCGTGGCCGAGCTCATGCGCCTTTTGGTGGACGAGCGCCGCGTGCCCTGGGACCGGGCCTGGAACATCACCACCAGCACCCTGGCCTTCACCAACCACACGCTCATGCCTGAAGCCCTGGAAATGTGGCCGGTGGAGCTGATGGAAAAGGTGGTGCCGCGCCATTTGCAGATCATCTACGAGATCAACCGGCGCTTTCTCGATTCCGTGCGCTTGTCCGGCCCGGTGGACGTGGGCAAGATCCAGCGCCTGTCGCTTATTGAGGAAAACGGCGGCAAACAGGTGCGCATGGCCCATCTGGCCGTGGTTGGGTCGCACTCGGTCAACGGCGTGTCCAAGCTCCATTCCGAGCTGGTCAAAAAGGTGCTCTTCCCGGACTATGCCGCCCTGTGGCCGGGGAAATTCAACAACAAGACCAACGGCGTGACCCCCAGGCGTTGGCTGTACAAAGCCAATCCCGGCTTGGCCGGGCTCATCACCGAAGCCATTGGCGAGGCCTGGATCACCGACCTCGACCAACTGCAAAGGCTCGAACCCCTGGCCGAGGACGCCGCCTTCCGGGAGAGTTTTGCCGCGGTCAAGCGTGAGCGCAAGGCTCATCTGGCGGCATTTCTGGCCAAAACCACCGGCGTCGTGCTCTCCCCGGATGCCCTCTTCGACATGCAGGCCAAGCGCATCCACGAATACAAGCGCCAGCTGTTAAACGCCATGCACGTCATCCACGACTATCTGCGCATCACCGAGGACGGCTATATTCCGCCGGCCCCGCGCGTCTACGTGTTCGCCGGCAAGGCCGCGCCCGGCTATTTCGAGGCCAAGGAGATCATCCACCTCATCTGCCGCCTGTCCCGGGTCATCAATGCCGACAAGCGGGCCAGCGAATACATCAAGGTGGTCTTTGCCGCCGACTACCGCGTCTCCCTGGCGGAAAAGCTCATTCCGGCCGCGGATGTGAGCGAGCAGATATCGACCGCCGGCACCGAGGCCTCGGGCACGGGCAACATGAAGTTTTCCTTAAACGGCGCTTTGACCATCGGCACGCTTGACGGAGCCAACATCGAAATCCGCGAGGCGGTCGGCGAGGAGAATTTCTATCTCTTTGGCCTCACCACCCCGGAAGTGGAGCGCCACTTGGCCGAGGGCAGCTATGATCCCTGGGAATACTACCGCAAGCACCCGGAAATCCGCCGGGTCCTCGACGCCATCTCGGCCGGCCGCTTCAGTCCCGACGAACCGGCCGTGTTCCACTGGATTTTCGAAAAGCTCTTGGCCAAAAACGAGCGCTATCTCCATCTGGCCGATTTCATGTCCTACATTGAGGCCCAGGAGCGTATCGGCATGGAATATGCCCGCCCCGACCTCTGGATGCGAAAGGCCGTGCTCAACACCGCCCGCATGGGCTATTTCTCCTCAGACCGCACCATCCGCGAATACGCCAAGGACATCTGGGGGATAAAGCCCACGCCGCCCAAGACGAGCGCACCAAAGGCCTGATTCTCCCGTCGCCGCACCCGGGGCCGGCCGGTTTTTTCTCCCTGCCGGCCCCTACCGCCTGCCCGCAAAATGTATTATAGGGCCATCCCACCCATCGAACAAAGGACCTTAAATGATCGGTATATCCAAGCTTTACTGCGGCGGGGTGGAGGCTTCCGACGCCCTGCGCTACGGTCGCCACTCCGGCAAACTTCCGTCGCATCTGCTGCAATTTTCCAAGGATAAAAAGCCTGTCGTGGTCTGGAACATGACCCGGCGGTGCAATCTCAAGTGCGTGCATTGCTACGCCAAGGCCGTGGACCCCGAAGGCAAGGACGACATCGGCACGGTCGAGGCCAAGGCCATGATCGACGATCTGGCCGCCTATGGCGCGCCGGTGATGCTTTTTTCCGGCGGCGAGCCGCTGGTGCGCAAGGACCTGACCGAACTGGCCTCCCATGCCGTGTCCAAGGGGATGCGGGCGGTCATTTCCACCAACGGCACGCTTATCACCCGCGAAAAGGCCCGGGAGCTCAAGTCCGTGGGCCTGTCCTACGTCGGCATCTCCCTGGACGGCGGCGAAGCGGTCCACGACCTCTTTCGCGGCGTGCCCGGGTCCTATCAAAAGGCCCTGCAAGGCATTGAGAACTGCCAGAACGAGGGCCTCAAAGTCGGCCTGCGCTTTACCATTAACAAGCGCAACGTCTCGGAAGTCCCCCTGCTGTTTGAACTGTTGCGCGAACGCGAAGTGCCGCGCATCTGTTTTTACCATCTGGTCTATTCCGGCCGCGGTTCGGAACTCATCAGTGAGGACCTGGACCACGCCGGCACCCGGGCCGTGGTCGACCTCATCATGGACCACACCCGGGCCTTGCACGACGCCGGCCTGCCCAAGGAAGTCCTGACCGTCGACAACCATGCCGACGGCCCCCACGTGTACAACCGCCTGCTGCGCGAGGACCCGACCCGGGCGGCCGACGTGCTGGAGCTTTTGTCCTTTAACGAGGGCAACAACTCCGGCCGGGGCATCGGCTGCATCTCCTGGGACGGCAAGGTCCATCCCGACCAGTTCTGGCGGCACCACGTGTTCGGCAATGTCCGCGAGCGGCCGTTTTCCCAGATCTGGGACGACCCGGCCATCGAACTTCTGGCCAAGCTCAAGGACAAGAAGCGCCACGTGAAGGGACGCTGCGCCACCTGCCGCTACCTGTCGATTTGCGGCGGCAACTTCCGGGCGCGGGCCGAGGCGGTCTACGACGACGTCTGGGCGCCCGATCCGGCTTGTTATCTGACCGACGACGAAATCCGGCCTGACGAATAGGCCGGGATTGCGGAAACAGCAAAAGGCCGAGGGATGTCTCTTTCGGCCTTTTTTATTGGCGCGCGGGCCGCGCCGGGAGGCGCGGGCATGGGCAGGCGAGGGCGATGGGCGGGGGCGGCGGTATTGGCGGCGGTTGCGGCCTGGGCCTGGTTTGCCTTTTCCGGGCCGGACCCGGCGGCGCGTCTGGTCTGGCTTGACCACCACGCCTTTCGCAACGATCCGGCCGCCACGTTCGATCCTGTCCTTGGCTTTCGCCTCAGGCCAAGTGTGTCCCTGTACGGCTTTCGTCACAACGCGGCCGGGCTGGTCGGCGAGGAGATCGGGCCAAAGCGGCCCGGGACCGTGCGGGTGGCCTGCCTGGGCGGTTCGACCACCCTGGGGGCGGGGGTGGAGACCGACCGCTACGCCTATCCGGCCCTGCTCCAGGCCATGTTCGACCGCACCACCGGCGGCGTGCGTCGGGTTGAGGTCCTAAACGCCGGGGTGTTTGGCTACCACTCGCTGCACACCCCTTTGCGCGTGGCCGAACTGGGGGCGCTTGCCCCGGATGTCTACGTCATCATGGACGGGTTAAACGACCTCGACGCGGCCCGGTCCGTGCCCCTGGCCACCCTGGAGCGGGCGCGGCTGGGCCGGCTGGCCGGCTGGCGGCGCGATCTGGGCCGGCTGGCAGCCGGGGAGGACCGGCTGGCCGCCTCCCGAGTGCCCGGGATGCACGACCTGGAGGCCAAGTGGGCGCTTATCGGCTACCGGGACAATCTGGCCCAGGCCGTGTCCCTGGCCGAAAAGCAAGGCGCGGCCGTGCTCCTGGTGTCCGATCCCCTGCGCCTGGAAGCCCCGGAGGCCGGCACGGGCGGTCCCAATGCCGAACAGGCCCGACTCCTGGCCTTTGGCCGCACGGCGCTGCCGGCGGCGGCTGCGTCCGTGGCCGAGGCGACCGGGGCCGCCAGGCTTGATGTCCAGCCGGTTTTCGACGCCGCCCTGGCCTCGCCTGCGTCCGTCCGCCGGGTCTGGTCGGACAGCCTGCATCTCACCCGCTACGGCTATTTCCTGCTGGCCCGGCAGGTGTATCTGGCCCTGGCCGCCCGTGAACCGGCGGCGGCCGCCCTGGCCGGGGCACCGGTCCTGGACGACGCCCGGCTGGAGGCGGTCTGTCCCGAGTGCCTCGCCTGGCGGCCGGCCGATGGTTCCGGCCGGCCCAAGACGACCGAGGGCGCGGTCAGGGCCGTTGCCGTGACCAATCTCAAGGACAGCCCGGCCGATGCCGAGGGCTGGAGCAGCTTCAGCGTGGCCGAGGGGGGCGGGGCAGGGGAAATCGTGCTGCCGGTCCCGCCGACAGCCAGGAGCCTTCGGATCTATCCGCGCATCCAGGGACCCGGGGATGTCGTGGCCGTGGAGAGCGTGGCCCCGGACGGCGGGCGAACGGAAGTCTTTGCCCTGCGAAAGGGCACGGATGACGGCATCTGGTCGCCGGTTGGGGAATGGTATCGGCTGGCCTTGCCCGAGGGGGCCGACCGGCGGATCATGGTGCGGGTGACAGGCGAAAACGCCCAGGTGTTTCATCAGGGACCGGCGGTGCTGTTTGCCGACCCCTGAGATCCGGACGGGATGGGCTTAGTGGCGGATGTCGTGGCCGGCGGCGGCCTCGATGCGGGCCAGGGCCACTTCGGCCCGGCGGCGCATCCGGAACAGGGCGCGCATGCAGGTCAGGTCGTTTTCGGCCACGATGGCGCCAAGCGCCTCCATGGCAACGGCGAGGCGATCCTCGGCAGAGAGGGTTTCGCCAACAGTAACAGGCGTGGATTCGATTTCCTTGTCCGAAACAACAGCCATAACGTCCATCGTCTTTCCCCCGGGGCCCGTGCGGGCGTTTATTTTCCCGGCGGCTTGATACGCCCTGGGAGCTGCGCTGTAAAGCGTCTTCGGCGGTTGACCGTGCCCCGCAAAAAGGAATACTATCTTAAGGTACGTCTGGTCGCCCATCTGGCAGCGGCGACCGCGAAGGGGGAAAGCCGTGGCCTGGTTGCCCGTGGACGCCCTGGAATCCGGCATGAAGCTGGCCGCCGACCTCAAGGGGCCGGATGGTTCCATGCTTCTGCCCAAGGGCATTGTCCTTACTGAAAGCCATATCGCAAGTCTTCGTCGACGCGGGGTCACCCGGGCCGACGTGGGCGATGGTGCGGCCGACGCTCAAGGCGATGCCGCCAGCCTCGATCCGGCTTTCATTGAAGCGGCGGCCGGGGCTGTTGCCCGGCGTTTTGCGGCCAATGACACCGAATTTCCGGCCATAGCCGTCCTGTTTGAGGCCGCTGCGCTGCATCAGGCCCGGGAGCTGGCCCGGGGCATGCCGTTGCCGCCGGATTTTTTCCCCAGTCCCCAGGCCGAATCCTCCTCCGACCTGTTTTTCCGCGAGGAAGGCAGCGTCAAGGATCTGGTGGCCAGCGAGGTCAAGCTCGCCTCCTTCCCCGATATTTATTTCAAGATCCGCCAGGTGCTCGATTCGCCGGTCAGTTCGCCCTCCCAGGTGGCCGACGTCATCAGCAAGGACACAAGCCTGTCGGCCAAGCTCTTAAAGCTCGTCAACAGCCCGTTTTACGGTCTGCCCCATCGCATCGACTCCATTTCCCGGGCCGTCATGGTCATCGGCGGCCAGGAAATTTCCACCCTGGTGCTCGGTATCTCGGCCATCAATGCCTTCAAGGACATCCCCCCGGAACTGATCAACATGCGCACGTTCTGGGAACATTCCGTGGCGGTCGGCGTCTATGCCCGCCTCCTTGGCGCGGCGACCGGCCAGGGCGGGGCGGAGCGGCTGTTTGTGGCCGGCATTCTCCACGACATCGGACGGCTCGTGCTGTTTAAAAAGATGCCCCACGCCGCCGTGGAGGCCATTTACTACGCCAAGGCCAACGGGTTGCCCCTGTACGCCGCCGAAGAGGAAGTCATGGGCTTTGCCCATCCCCTTGTTGGCGGGCTGCTCCTTCGGGCCTGGAAATTTCCCGACGCCCTGGTGTCCTGCGTGGCCTGCCACCATAAGCCGGCCGGGTGCAAGGGCAGCCTGGAACCGGCCATCCTCCATGTGGCCGACGTCATGGCCGTGGCCATGGGGCTGGCGCCGCCGGCTTCGGCCACGGTGCCCATCCTCGACGTCGTGGCCTGGGAACGGTTGGGACTGGCCCCCGAACGTCTGGGCGAGCTGGCCGAAGAAGGCTTTGGCCAGGTCGACGAGATTGTCAGCGCCTTTTTCCCTGTTCGCAAAAGCTGAGACAACTCCCAACAACGAGGTCGTATCGTGTTTATCGGTGACTTCCACCGTGGCCGCAGACTGCGGCGCACGGCTCCCCTGCGCGAGATGGTCCGGGAAACCGAACTGCGGCCGGCCGATCTTATCCAGGGCTATTTCGTGGTCGACACCCCGGACGCCGGATTTGAAAAGCCGATCGGTTCCATGCCCGGCCAGTCCCAGTTTTCCGTGGAGCGGCTGGTTGCCAGGGTGGGGCGGGCCATGGATTTGGGGCTGCGTTCGGCCATTGTTTTCGGGTTGCCCGAGAAGAAAGATCCCATGGGCACCGGGGCCTACGCCGATGACGGCATTGTGCAGCGGGCCGTCATGCGCCTGAAGGAAACCTATCCCGAGCTCCTGGTGGTGACCGACGTGTGCCTGTGCGAATACACCAGCCACGGCCATTGCGGCGTGCTCGACGGGCACGGCGAGGTCTTAAACGACCCGACGCTCGATTTGCTGGCCAAGACGGCGGTCAGCCATGTCCGGGCCGGAGCCGACATCGTGGCCCCGTCGGACATGATGGACGGCCGGGTCGGGGCCATTCGCGCCGCCCTGGACGAGGCCGGCTTTGCCCATATCCCGGTCATGTCCTATGCCGTCAAATACGCCTCGGCCTTTTACGGGCCGTTTCGCGAGGCGGCCGAGAGCGCCCCGGCCTTTGGCGACCGGCGCGGCTACCAGATGGACCCGGCCAATTCCCGCGAAGCCCTGCGCGAGGCTGCGGCCGATCTGGCCGAGGGAGCCGACATCCTCATGGTCAAGCCGGCCATGCCCTATCTCGATATCCTGCGCCTCCTGCGCGACAACTTCGACACCCCCATCGCCGCCTATCAGGTGAGCGGGGAGTACGCCATGCTCAAAGCCGCCATTGCCAACGGCTGGCTCGACCCCAAGCTGGCGGTCCTGGAAGCCCTGCTCGGCATCAAACGGGCCGGCGCGGACATGATCATCACCTATTTCGCGGAAGAAGTGCTGCCCTGGATCAAGTAGGCCGGGGTGGTAGGCAAACGGTTGTCGCCATCATGAGGGCTGCGACGAGTCCCGGCATTGGCCGGGGAGGTCGCAGCCCTTCAATCGTTGGGCCCCTCCTCCCCGCACCTTGCCTCACCCGGCCCAACCATTATATCAAGCGAACCGTCGCGGGAACACGCCGCGTCAAATCCCGACCAAGGAGGACGCCGGGAGGCCTGTCCCGGCGCATCGCATATGCAGCATCCCCATGCCAAAGGTCCCGGCCATCCGGGCGGCAGTGATCCTCTCGGCCACCCGGGGGGCCATCCCCAGGCCACCGGCCCGGCCGGCGCGCCGCCCCTTCGCCTCATTGCCTGGGAAGTCACCCGGGCCTGCAACCTGGCCTGCAAACACTGCCGGGCCGAGGCCTGCCTCGATCCCTGGCCCGGCGAATTCGACACCAAAGACGCCAAGGCCCTCATTGACACCTTCCCGGAAACCGGCAGCCCCATCATCATCTTCACCGGCGGCGAACCGCTCCTGCGCCCGGACATCTTCGACCTCGTGCGCCATGCCCGCAGCCACGATCTGCGCTGCGTCATGGCCCCCAACGGCACGCTCATTACCCCGGAAAACGCCCGGGAAATAAAGGCCAGCGGCATCGCCCGCTGTTCCATCTCCATCGACGCCCCCACAGCCGCCGACCACGACGACTTCCGGGGCGTGCCCGGAGCCTTCGAAGGAGCCCTTCGCGGCATCGAGTACTTGAAGTCGGCCGGCATGGAGTTTCAGATCAACACCACCGTGACCCGGCACAACATGGGGAACTTCAAGGAAATCTTCAAACTGGCCGAAAAACTCGGGGCCGCCGCTTGGCACATCTTCCTGCTGGTCCCGACCGGCCGGGCCGCCCAGCTCGGGGCCGAAATCATCACGGCCAAGGAATACGAGGAAGTGCTCAACTGGTTTTACGACTTCCGCAAAACCACGAACATGCACTTAAAAGCCACCTGCGCCCCGCATTATTACCGGATCATGCGCCAGCGGGCCAAGGCCGAGGGCGTCCCCGTCACCCCGGACACCTTCGGCATGGACGCCATGACCCGCGGGTGCCTGGGCGGCACCGGCTTCTGCTTCATCTCGGCCATAGGCCAGGTCCAGCCCTGCGGCTACCTCGATCTCGACTGCGGCCAGGTGCGCGAGAAACCGTTCCCGGAAATCTGGCGCACCTCCCGGCAGTTCCTCCAGTTTCGCAACAAGGACGATTACGAGGGCAAGTGCGGCGTGTGCCAGTACCACCGCGTCTGCGGCGGCTGCCGGGCCAGGGCGCAAACCATGTCCGGCAACTACATGGCCCCGGAGCCGCTTTGCGACTACACCCCGCCCAAGGCAGACAAGTAGAAGACTGGAGAGAGAAGAGGGAGAGGAAGAATGCCTCCGGCGGCCAAAGGGACTGAGTCCCTTTGGAATCCCCTCCTGGGGTTGGTTTGATTTGACCGGGGACGCTGCCAAATAGGCGGTCGGAAGTTCGGCAAGAGAAGATGGGAAAAGAGGCGGGGCCGTGCCCTGCGGCGTTTGACCTTGACGAGAACCACCGTTGTTGCGCCAGCCGGCAGCGCACCCCGGCGTCCTTTTGAGCGCGGGCTGGATGGGCTGATGCGCCGGCGGCATTGCCGTAAACCACCAAGCGGGGACCGCAGCGTTGCGGTCCCCGCTTTTTTGCGTCCCGGGACTGGGGCCGAAGAGTGCCCGGTCCTGGCCGGGAAAGAAACGGCCGGGATGAATGATGTGGCCCAATGGCCTTGTCAGGTCGCCGCCGGCATGGGAGAAATGGAAACGGATTTGTGGCGGCCGGGGGCACATGGGGTGATCAATCGGTCGGACATGGCGAGGCACGGGGGAGGGTGTATGCGGGACGGTTTGTTAAGCGGTGGACAGGGGATGCCTGGAGAGAGACCTGGGAACGGGATTTTTCGGCCGTTGCGGCTCTTGGGCACGGTCTTGGCGCTGTGTCTGGCCGTGCTGGCGGTTTCGGCCCAGGGACAGGCCCACGCGGCCAAGGCTTCCGGGACGGGTTGTCCCGACGGGCCGGCGACCTCCTATACGGCGTCCAGTGCCGGGGCGGCCGGGACCTTTGCGCTGTTTTCCGATGTCCACTTCACCCCGTTTGCCGCCCCGGCCCTGGTGCCAGCCCTGGTCACGGCGCCGGTGGCCGAGTGGCGCGAGATTTTGTCCAAAGCGCCGGCCGGGCTCTCGCCCTATGGCCAGGACACCAATGACGCGCTTTTGCAGTCGTTTTTAGACGACATGGCCGAGCAGGTTCCCCATCCGGATTTCATCCTGTTCCCCGGCGACCTGCTGTGCCATCAGTTTTGGGAGCTCTATCCAAAGCTGACCGGCGACCACACCCAGGCCGGCCTGGAAGCCTTCATCCAGAAAACCGTGGAATATTTTTTTGGGGAAGTGGCCCGCCGTTACCCCGGCGTTCCGATCTACGCGGCCCTTGGCAACAACGACAGCGTGGAAGGCGACTACCGCATCCGCCCGGAGAGCCCCTATCTGGCGCTGACCGCCCAGGCCATGGCCCTGCTGTTGCCAAACGAGGCGTCGCGGGCGGATTTTCTCGGCACCTATCCGCAATACGGGTGTTATGCCGTGACCCTGCCCGAAGCCGGCGGTCTGCGGCTGATAGTGCTCAACAACATCTTTTGGTCGGTCAAATACCCGGACGCCAGCCTTGGCGCGCCCGTTGCGGCCTTCCTGGAGCGTGAACTGTCCGGGGCCAGGGCGCGGGGCGAGAAGGTCTGGGTCATGGCCCATATCCCCCCCGGCGACGATGCCCTGTCCGATGTTCGCAAAGCAGCCGACCAGGGCGCGCCCCGGTACAAGCCGTTTCTGGTCGAGTCCCAAAATGATGCGTATGTCCGGCTGCTCACCGATTACGCCACAAGCATCCGGGCCTCGTTTGCCGGCCATGTCCACCGCGACGATGTGCGCCTTTTTACAACGCCGGACGGGAAGCCTGCGGGCGGGATGCGTCTGGCCCCGTCCATCTCGCCGATAACCGGCAATAATCCGGGCTATCAGGCCTACACCTATGACCGCGACACCCTGGCCGTCCTTGACGTGACCACCTATTCCCTGGATCTGGCGGCGGGAAAAGGCTGGCGGCAGGAGTACGAGTACGCCGAGACCTATGGCCGGGGGCTTCGTGATCCGGGCGATTGGCAGGCCACCTACCGCGATCTGGGCACGTGTCCGGCCCGACGGGCAGCGTATGCCCGGTTTTTCGATCTGGGGAGCAAGCATGTCGACGACGTGACCGAGGCGGATTTTCCGGACTTCTGGCGGGCTATGGCCGCGCCGACCCGGACGGTCTGGGAAACCTGGAAGGCTCCTGGAGCGATTGTCCGGTAGGGTCGGGTTCAGGCAGGAGGCTTGGCCAGAGTCTTGGCAAGCCGCAGCCATGGCTTGCAACAAACGGCACGGGGGCGACGGTCGGCTCGGACCCGGCCCCTCGCGTCTCCTGACACCCTTGACACAGGGGCCAGTTCTTCCGCACAAGGCTGGTCCCGGTGGTCCCGGCGATGTGGCCCAAGGTGCGAGCCTTGGGCCATGGCGGCACGGGAGCGTCCCCAAGCGACCGCTGCGTCCGGCCTGGGTCTCGAAAAAGGGCCGAGGCCGGCCAGGACTTTCTTCTTTGTAACCTGGCTACCGCCGCCGGCGACGCTTCCGGCATGGCAGTAGCGATTCCACCCTCCCGTGCCGTCCGGCGACGCTCTCGCCCAGGACCGGTCCCTTCTTCCCGGAGTGTATCCTTGTCCGCTTCCTTTCCTGCAAAAGGCCGGTTGATCCCGTGTCGCGGTCCGGTCGATGCCGCCGTATCGGCGCGCATCGACGTGTTGCGCATCATTTTGATCGGGCTTATCGTTTTGTGTCACGGCGGCCGGTTCCTCGGCAGCCTCATTCCCTTTGCCAACCCGGGGACGGAGTTTGCCGCCACAGCCTTCAACCGGGGGCCGGCCTGTCTGGCCGTGCCGCTTTTTTTCTGTATTTCCGGCTATCTGCTGTTGCGAAAGCTCGAACTGACCCCAGCGGGCTATGCCGGCCTCATGGCGAAAAAGTTTCTGGCCATTGGTGTGCCGTTTCTCCTGTTTAACGGCATCTGGATCGTCTGGCTGCTCACTGTCGGCAGCATTGAAAACTTCGGCGGGCGTTCCTATTTGCTGGAGGCCGGCATTGGGACGAAGCTCTTTGGTTTGGGCACGTCGCCGCTGAACTATCCGCTGTGGTTTCTACGCGACCTGCTTAAGATCATTGCCTTCACGCCGTTTTTCCTGCTTTTTTTCCGAAGGATACCGTATCTCGGCCTGGGGCTGCTGCTGGCCCTTTGGTTTCTGGAGAGTCCGGCCGACGAATACGGCCTGGCCGGGTTTGCCTTCTGGTTTTACCTTGGCGGCTTGCTGGCCCGCAGCCGGGTGGATGTGGGGAAGACGGCGCCCCTGGATTGGTGGCTGCTGCCGCTGTTTGCCCTGGCCACGGTCCTGGTGGGGCTGGCTCCCTGGCTTGGGCAGGATGTGTACGCCTATGCGGCGCTCAAAAAGGTCTATCAGCTGGTGGGCGTGGCGGCCCTGTGGAGCCTGTCGCGCCAGTCCTGGCTGGCCGGCAATGCCCTGCTGCACCGGCTGGCCGCCTACAGCTTTTTCATCTTTTTAACCCACGAACCGACCGTGTCGGTGTTGCAGTCGCGCTTGCTGGCCTTGTGGCAGCCGACCACCGGCCCGGGGCAGATGGTCGCCTTCTTCCTGCCGGGCCTTGTGGCCATAATTGTCCTGTACGGGCTGGGCCGGGTCCTGTCGCGGACTTTGCCGGGGCTCTACGCGGTGGCCACCGGCGCGGTGCTCAAGCGGCGAAACCCTGGCCCCAAGGAGCCGGCGCGAAATCCGCTTTCCGTTTCCGGCTGCGTGGCCGGCGGCTTGTTGCCGCCCGAGGCGGCTGTCGAGCGGGACGGGAGCTAGGCGGTGGTTGGCGCGACGGCCCCGCCCCAGCCGGACGCAAAAAAGCCGGAGGACGACCATCCTCCCGGCTTTTTTCTTGTATTAGCTCACGACGAGTGGCGCTGCACCCCGTTCCCCTTTGCAGGGGTCCGGGGGGATCATCCCCCCGGCCGCCGGAGGCATTCCCCCTGTCTCATACCCTCTTGGTTAGTTTGCCACCACGTTGACCAGCTTGCCCGGCACGACGATCACTTTGCGGATGGTCTTGCCTTCGATGTGCTTGAGCACGTTGGGCTCGGCCAGGGCGGCGCGTTCCACGTCTTCTTTGGAGGCGTCCCGGGCCACGGTGAGCTTGCCGCGCAGCTTGCCGCACACCTGGATGACGATTTCCACCTCGTCGGTCACCAGGGCCGAGGGGTCGTGGGCCGGCCAGGGCTGCTCGATCAAAAGCTTCGTGTGGCCGATGGCCTGCCACAACTCCTCGCAGATGTGCGGGGCGATGGGCGAGAGCACGGCCAGCAGCGTGCCGACGGCCGAGGACACGGCTTTGGCCCCCTTGGGTTCGGCCCGCAGGGCGTCGACATTGGCATAGAGGAAGTTGACCAGCTCCATGGCTGCGGCAATGGCCGTGTTGAACTGGAAGCGTTCGCGGATGTCGGCCCCGGCCTTGGCGGCCGTGGCATGTTCGCGGCGGCGCAGCTCGGCAAAGATCGGGGGCAGCGCGTCGATGGCCAGGCTTGCAGCCGGGGAGCACGGGGCAACGGGCGAAAGCAGGCCGGACAGTTCGTCGGTGACCAGCCGCCACAGGCGCGACAGGAAGCGCGACGCGCCTTCGATGCCGGTGTCGCTCCACTCCAGGTCCTTTTCCGGGGGCGCGGCGAAGAGGATGAACACGCGCACCGTGTCGGCCCCGTACTTGGCGATCATGATGTCCGGGTCCACCACGTTGCCCTTGGACTTGCTCATCTTCGAGCCGTCCTTGATGACCATGCCCTGGGTCAGCAGGTTGGCAAAGGGCTCGTTAAAGGCGACCAGCCCGCAGTCGCGCAGGGCTTTGACGAAAAAGCGGGAGTAGAGCAGGTGCAAAATGGCGTGCTCAATGCCGCCGATGTACTGGTCGACCGGCAGCCAGTAGGCCAGCTCGGCCGGATCAAACGGCCGATCCTGCTCCCGGGCCGAGGCGTAGCGGGCGAAATACCAGGAGGACTCGAAGAAGGTATCAAGCGTATCCGTCTCGCGCCGGGCCTTGCCGCCGCAGGTGGGGCAGGCGACCTCGTAAAAGGACGGCGAATGGGGCAGGGGCGAGCGGCCGTCGGGCATAAGGGCCAGATCGCGCGGCAGTTCCACCGGCAAATCGACGTCGGGCACGGGCACAATGCCGCACGTGTCGCAGTAGATGACCGGAATGGGCGCGCCCCAGTAGCGCTGGCGCGAGATGTTCCAGTCGCGCAGGCGGTAGTTGATGCTTTTTTTGCCGCGTCCGGACCCGTCGAGCCAGTCGATGATGGCGCTCTTGGCCGCCTCGTTTGGCATGCCGGTAAATTCGCCCGAGGCGACGAGCAGGCCCGGTTCGGTGTAGGCCGCTTCCAGGGCCGCCGCGTCAAGCGTCTCGCCTTCTGGCTGGATGACGACGGCCAGGGGCAGGTCGTATTTGCGGGCGAATTCGAAGTCGCGCTGGTCGTGGGCCGGCACGGCCATGACCGCGCCGGTGCCGTAGCCCATAAGCACGAAGTTGGCCACGTAGATGGGAATCTGCTTCCCCGTGGCCGGATTGATGCAGTACGCGCCGGTAAACACGCCTTCTTTTTCCAGGTCGTCGGCCGAGCGCACGATGCGGTCGAGGTTTCGGACCTTGTCCACAAAGGCCGCAACCGCCGCTTCCTGGGGCTTGCCGGCAATGAGGGCCGGCACGAGCGGATGCTCGGCGGCCAGGCTCATGAAGGTGGCCCCGAAAAGGGTGTCCGGCCGGGTGGTGAAGACCGTGACGCCGTCCGCTCCGGCCACCGGCTCGGCCAGGGCGAAGGTGAGTTCCGCGCCAACCGATTTGCCGATCCAGTTGCGCTGCATGGTGAGCACGCGCTCGGGCCAGCCGCCGACCAGGGTTTCCAGGTCGGCGAGCAGTTCTTCGGCATAGTCGGTGATGCGCAAAAACCACTGTTCCAGGTCTTTTTGGACCACGGGCTTGTCGCAACGCCAGCAGCAGCCGTCGATGACCTGTTCGTTGGCCAGCACCGTGCCGCAGGTTTCGCACCAGTTCTGGGGCGAGTGTTTGCGGTAGACCAGGCCCTTTTCCAGAAATTTGAGGAAAAAGCGCTGCTCGTGGACGTAGTAGCCGGGGTGGCAGGTGGCGATTTCGCGCCGCCAGTCATAGGAATAGCCCAGACGCTGCAACTGGACGCGCATGGAATCGATGTTGGAGATGGTCCAGGCGGCCGGATGGAGCTTGTGCTTGATGGCGGCGTTTTCCGCCGGCATGCCAAAGGCGTCCCAGCCCATGGGATGGAGTACGTTGTGGCCTTCCATGCGCTTGAACCGGGCCACCACGTCGCCAATGGAGTAGTTGCGCACATGGCCCATATGGATGCGCCCCGAGGGGTAGGGGAACATTTCCAGGACGTAGTACTTGGGCCGGGACGGATCGGCTTCCACGTGGAAGTGGCCGCCGTCCTCCCAGATGCGTTGCCATTTGGTTTCGACGTCCTCGGGCACATATCTGCTCATGGGGAAATGCTCCTTGGCGATACGGTCGGCAGCGACCGGCTCCAGTCGTTTTTCGTGACGCGGGAACCGATTACAAGTCTTTTTGGATCTCGAACTCGCCGCTGTCAACGGCCTTGGCAATGGCGTCGAGGATGCCGTTTATGAAGTTGCGCGAGTTTTCGTCGCCATAGCGTTTGGCCAGTTCGATGCCTTCGTTGAGCGACACCCGCAGCGGTATATCGGGCCGTTTGAGGATTTCGTACACGGCCAGCCGCAGGATGGTCAGCTCCACCTTGGCGATGCGGGCGATTTTCCAGTTCTTGGAAAAGCGCACGATCAAGGCGTCGATGTCGGTCTGGTTTTGCCACACGCCCTGGACCAGCTCCCAGGCGAACTGCTGGCCGGCGGGATCGTCGCCCTCGGCCACGTCGTGGGGGCAGTGGCGAAAGACGCGCAGAAGCGACCGTTCATCAACAGCGGACTCGAAAATCAGGCCGTAGAGGCACTCGAAGGCCTGCTTGCGGGCCTTGCGGCGGGAAGCCGGCTTTTTCTCTTCAGGTTCTGGCATAGTGGGCTTCGGTTAGATTTGCTCCAGGACACGGACCATTTCCAGCACGGCGGCTGCCGCCTCAACGCCTTTGTTGCCGGCCTTGCTGCCGGCCCGCTCGATGGCCTGTTCCAGGGTGTCGACGGTGAGTACGCCAAACCCGACCGGCACGTTGGTCTCGAGCATGACATGGGCCAGACCCTTGACGCACTCGTTGGCCACGTAGTCAAAATGCGGCGTGGCTCCGCGGATGACCGCGCCCAGGCAGATGACGCCGTGGTAGGCCCCCGAGGCGGCCAGCTTCTTGGCGGCCAGGGGAATCTCGAACGCGCCGGGCACGCGCACGATGGTGATGCCGGCCCGGTCGCCGCCGTGGCGGGTCAGGTAATCCACGGCCCCGCCGACGAGGCGGTCGGTGATGAAATCGTTAAAGCGCCCGGCCACCAGGGCGAACTTGAGTCCCTTGGCGTCGAGCTGTCCCTCGATGGTGCTCACGTGCTGCATGGCGATTCTCCCGGACGGTTGCCCGTCGTTTCTTGCTGGCGTTAGGTCGTTATTTGGCCGGGGCGCAGTCCGGCAGGGTCAGGATGTGGCCCATGCGGTCGCGCTTGGTGGTCAGATAGCAGGTATTTTCGGAGCAGGGGCAGGTCTCGATGGGCACCCGGTCCACCACTTCCAGGCCGTAACCTTCCAGACCAACGATCTTTTTGGGATTGTTGGTCATAAGGCGCATCTTGCGCACGCCCAGTTCCACCAGGATCTGCGCGCCGGTGCCGTATTCCCGCAGATCGGCCTTGAAGCCGAGCTTGAGGTTGGCTTCCACGGTGTCGAGTCCCTGGTCCTGGAGGGCGTAGGCCTTGATCTTGTTGCCAAGACCGATGCCCCGGCCTTCCTGGCGCATGTAGAGGATGACGCCCTTGCCCTCGTCCTCGATCATGCGCATGGCCTGATGCAGCTGGTTGCCGCAGTCGCAGCGCAGCGATCCGAACACGTCGCCGGTCAAACATTCGCTGTGGACGCGCACCAGCACCTCTTCGCCCGGGGCGATGTCGCCCTTGACCAGGGCGATGTGGGTCTTTTTATCCGAACTGGCCTCAAAGGCGATGGCCCGAAACGAGCCAAAGGCCGTGGGCAGGGCGGCGTCGGCCACCTTGGTGACGGCCGTGTGGCCAAAGCGCATCCGGTAGCGGATGAGATCGGCCACGGTTGCGATCTTGATATTGTGCTTCTCGGCGAATTCGACCAGGTCCGGCATGCGGGCCATGTTGCCGTCTTCGCGCATGATTTCGCAGATGACCGCAGCCGGCTTGAGTCCGGCCAGACGAGCCAGGTCCACGCTGCCTTCGGTCTGGCCGGCGCGGTCAAGGACGCCGCCTTCCCGGGCGCGCAGCGGAAAAATGTGGCCCGGGGTGACCAGATCCTCGGGCACGGCCCCGTCGGCCACGGCCGAAAGAATGGTCGTTGCCCGGTCAAAGGCGGAAATGCCGGTGGAGACGCCGACCTTGGCCTCGATGGACACGGTAAAGCCGGTGCCAAAGGGCGACTTGTTGTCCTCGGTCATCATGGGCAGGCCGAGCTGGTCCACGAGGTTGGGGGCCAGCGACAGGCAGATGAGGCCCCGGCCGTGGGTGGCCATGAAATTGATGAGTTCCGGGGTGACCTTTTCGGCGGCAACGGTGAGGTCGCCTTCGTTTTCGCGGTCTTCGTCGTCGACGAGGATGATCATCCGGCCGGCGCGGATTTCCTCGATGGCTTCATCGATGGGGGTGATGTGCATCTTGCGTATACCTCGTTTGGGCCGGCCTGGGGCGACCGGCTCCATGGGGGAAAGACCAAAGACCCGGTTTGGGCCGGGGCAAAGGGGAGGCAATCTACTTCAGGGACGCTGGCAAGGCAAGCAGTCGGAAATAGCAGGAGAAAACGTCGGCAGACTCAGCCGCCCAGCACCATGCGGACAAATCCCTCGGGCATCATGGTGGCCCCGGCGATCTCCACCGGGCCAAGGCCGGTGTCATGGAGGCGCAAAATGACGGCGTCCATGGGTTCGGCCACCTCGACGATATGGCCGTCCGGGTCGCGCAGGCGAAAGGCGCGCTGGCCCCAGGGGGCCTTTTTCAAGGGATGGATGACTTCGGCCCGGGTCATGACGCGCTCAAAGGCGTCTTCGATGGCGGCGTCCTCGAAATAGAGCTCCAGATTGTCGCGGCCCATGGGACCGTGCGGGGCGGCGGCGTCCTCGTCGAAAACGATGCGCCGGGCCGTGGCCGTGGCCCACAGGCAGAAGTGCGGATAGGCGACATAGCCGGCCAGCACATGGACCGGACTCTGGCCGAGCACTTCTTCGTAAAAAAGCCGGGCGCGGTCCATATCGGCCACAAAAAGGCACACGCTGCGGTAGTCGATGGGCATGGGCGAAATCCTCGTACTCAAACGTCCCAAGGCGGGCGATGCGGGGGTGATCGCCCGGCCCGGTCGCGCCGAGCGCGCGTTAGCGGATAAAATAGCCGGCGGCGCGCCAGGAGCCGTCCTTGTCCTGCATGAAGGTCACGGTTTCGACGGCGGCTTTCTTGTTGGCAAAGACCGTGTCGAAGGTCATCACCACATAGTTGCCGTCCGGAGCGCCGGGCAGCGAGGTTGCGCTCTTGGCCGACTTCACGGTCCGGGAGGTCGCCGCGCCCAGGGGCGTGCGGACGCCGGCCAGGGCGGCGTCCCAGTCTTTTTCGGCAACGGCGCCGCGAAAAAAGCTCGAAGCGTTCTGCCAGCTTTCAGGATAGCGGCCGGCATCGCACAGGGCCAACCATTTGGTGGCCGCAGCCAGGGCCGCATTGTCTTGGTCTGCGGGCGTTTGGGCGAAGGCCAGACCCGAATTCAACGCTGCCGCAAGAAAAAAGGCGAGAAACAACATTTTCATGGCATTCCCCTCTCGGTCAGAACCGGCGTGGCGACGCGCCCGCTAAAATCCGTGCTCCCGCAAAAACGCCTCGGAAATCTTCGACGCTTTGCCGTTCTTGGCGTCCTTCCACGGCCCAAGCATGCGCAGCACGTACTTGCCGAGCATGTCCGTCTCCAGGTTGACCACGACGCCGGGCTTCCAGCCGGCAATGGTCGTGGCTCCCTGGGTGGACGGGATGATGTTGACGGTTAAAAAACCGTCGCCGCACTCGTTGACCGTGAGGCTAATGCCGTCCAGGGCCACGGACCCTTTGGGGACCACGAACATCGAATTTTCTTCGGGAAACGTAATTTTGTATTGAACGGACTGGCCAGCCGGGGTCACGGATTCCACTTCGGCCAGACAATCGACGTGGCCGGACACCAGATGCCCGCCCAGACGGTCGCCAAGGGCCAGGGCGCGCTCCAGATTGACCGTGCCGCCAATTTTCAGAGCGCCCAGATTGGAGCACGACAGCGTCTCGCCCGAGGCATAGGCGGTAAATTCCCGTTGGCCGGCCGTCTCCACGGTCAGGCAGGTGCCATTGACGGCAATGGATTCGCCCAAAACAATGTTGTCCAGCGCAAAGAGCGCCTTGATGCGAAACCGCGTCTCATCGCCGCGCGCCTCAACGGCCGCAATCCGGCCCAACCCCATAACCAGTCCCGTAAACATAGAAAAATCCTATCCTTATCACCCGTCTCTCTTCCCCTTTGCAGGGGTCCGGGGGTGAGTAGCCCCGGCGGGTCCGGGCAGCGCCCGGTCTTTGGCCGCGTGCCGCATCCGCGCAAGGGAAAACGACAAGTCCGCATGCCAACAGCCTGAAAACCAGCGTTTTTTATAAAAAATACTACCGTATTTTTTATGGTTCAGGCCGCCCCTTCGAGTTCCAGCAGATATTGTTTCATGTCGATGCCCGGCCCGAAGCCGGTGAGCGCGCCGCTGGTTCCGACCACCCGGTGGCAGGGGAAGATCAGCGGAAACCGGTTGTTGGCCATGACCCGGCCGATGGCCCGGGCTGCTTTGGGGCGTCCGACCCGGGCGGCCAGCCATCCGTAGCTGACCTTCTGCCCGGCCGGCACCTTGGCCAGTTCCGTCAGCACCTGCCGCGTAAATTCCGTCGTCCCGTCCCAGGCATAGGGCAGCTCCGGCCAGTGGCAGCCTTCGCCGGCCACATACCGGGCCAGCGCCGCCTGCACGGCCTCGCCGGCCGGGGTGCGCAGCTCCAGGCTCTTACCCTCGGCCCAGGACAGCTTCAGCCCCGCAACCGTGTCGCCATTCCAAACGATTTCCAGGGCCAACGGCCCGGCCAGACAGGTCTCAATGGTGGAAGTGGATGTGGACATGGTGTGCGCCTCCGGCGGCCGGGGCTTTGCCCCGGACCCCACCGGGGGAATGATTCCCCCGGACCCCGCAATGGGGGATCGTTGGGGTGCTTGTACGATATTTTATCCCGCCTTGCCATCTTCCCGGATCCACCTGGCTTGGGGCGGCTTTTAGGGCCGGACGCTTCGTCCGGCCCCAAACGACGCCCCAGGACGGGAGGGTCTGGGAGGGGGTGACCCCCTCCCAGCATCTCTATTTCATTGCATGATCCCCTCGCCACGCAAAATGGCCATGGCCACGTCTTTGCGGGCGGCTAGCGGGGCGGCGGCGTCGGGGTGGGGGACGGCGAGGTTCAGGGCGAAGTACCAGGTGTCCGGGCCGCGGTTGACCAGGCCGACGTACCAGGCTGTGCCGGGCTGGATGCGGGCGGTCAGGCCGGTCTTGGCCCGAAGGGTAGTCTGGCCGGTTTGCCCGACGATCATGATGTCAAGGACGGCGTCGATGGCGGCGTTGCCAAAGGGGAGCTGGCGATGGTGGAGCCGTTTGAGGAACTCGATTTGCTCAAGGGCCGAGATGCGCAGCCCGCCGCTTAACCAGAACTGGTCGATGCCGCCGGCAATTGAGGCATTGCCGTAGTTGCAGGCGACCACGTACCAGGCCATGCGCTCGGGACCGATGCGCCGGGCGATGTCCTGGTAGATCGGCACGCAGGACAGGGCAAAGGCTTGGCGCAGGGTCAGGTCGGCGTTCCAGGCTGGCAGAAACCGGGGCTGGCCGTCGTAGGGAAAGACTTCTTCCGGTCCGGAGACGACGCCGGTTTCCAGGGCGATGAGCGAATTGAGGATCTTGAAGGTGGAGGCGGGAAGGAAGGGCGTGGCGGCGCGTTTGGCGTCGTAGACCAGGATTTCAGGCGCGCCGTCTTTTTGGAGCGCCATGGTTCCGGCGACGCCGGCGGCAGCGAAGTGGGCCTGCCAGTCCGGGCGTTCGACCAGGGCTGGCGCGTCGCCGGCCTGGGCGGCCGGGACGGCCAGCAGGAAAAGGGTAAGGAGCAGGGTGGCGTGTCGCATGGGTGTTGCCTTGTTGTGGTGCCGATTGCTTGCTGCGGTTCCAGGTGAAATTGCTCATTGCAGATTGTCAGCCAACGCCAACAAGGTTTCCCATCAAGGGGGTCCGGGGGGGATTATCCCCCCCGGCCGCCGGAGGCATTTCCCCGTCTTCCTCTCCATCCCCTGCCAAATATCCTCACGCTCCAGGCGCTCGGCAATATCGCGCAAGATTCCCTGTTTGTCGGCGGCCCAGGCCGGGGCGAGGAGTTCGCCGGGGGCGGGGTCGGCGTTCTGGCGTTCGATGGCGACCTGGACGGGCAGGCGGGCGATGGCCCGGCAGACGGCCGTAACATAGTCTTCCCGGGCCATGGGGACGTAGCCGCCGGCGGCGTAGAGGGCGGCCAGGGGCGAGCCGGCCACGACCAGGGTGTTGTGGAGTTTGACGCCGGCAATGGGCAGGGCGGCGACGAAATCGACGGTGGCCAGGAAATCGGCCACGGACTCGCCGGGCAATCCGGCCATGACGTGGGCGGTGACGGACAGGCCGGCGGCGGCGGCGTCGATCGTGGCCCGGGCGAAGTCGGCGGCGGTATGGCCCCGGTTGATGCGGGTGAGCGTGGCGTCGTTGGCCGATTGCAGGCCCAGTTCCAGGCGGACGTGGGCGACCGGCGCGGCGGCCAGGAGCTTTATTTTTTTATTATTTAAGCAGTCTGGCCGGGTCCCCAGGCAAATCCCTTCAATGTCAGGGAGTTGGGCCATTTCGGCCAGGAGCGCGGCCAGGCGTTCGGGCGGTCCGTAGGTGTTGGAGAAGGACTGGAGGTAGGCCAAAAGGGCCTCATTGCGTCTTCTGGCCGGTTGGGACAGCACAGCCCATTGCGCCCGGAGGCCGAAGCCTTTAAGGTGCAATCCCGTCCCCGATCCGGCCGCGTTACAAAACAGACAGCCGTTTTGGGACAGTGCCCCGTCCCGGTTGGGACAGGAACTCCCGGCATCAAGCGGAATCTTTTTGGCCCGACGGCCGAATATGGCTCGGAAGGCCTGGGAAAGTGTTCTGACGCGGGGCGGCATGGCAGGTTTTCCGGGGTGTCAAATCAACCGTTGACAATGCGGGACGAATCGGCAAACACAACGCGTCTGCGAGAGTATGCGCCGATTTTGCGGCAAGCGAGGCGGTATGTCCAGTTTTTTGAATAGGATATTGGGGCTTTTCTCCAACGATCTGGCGATCGATCTGGGGACGGCCAACACATTGGTGTTCGTCAAGGGCAAGGGTATTGTCCTGTCCGAGCCGTCTGTGGTGGCGGTCAAAAAAGACCCCCGGGGCGGCAACAAGGTGCTGGCCGTTGGCCTGGAAGCCAAGCGTATGCTCGGCCGCACCCCTGGCAACATTGTGGCCATACGGCCCATGAAGGACGGCGTTATTGCCGACTTCGAGGTGACCGAGGCCATGTTGCGCCATTTTATTTCCAAAGTGCATAACTCCCGGCGGCTGGTGCGGCCCCGGATCATCATTTGCGTGCCGACCGGCATCACCCAGGTGGAAAAGCGCGCGGTCAAGGAATCGGCCCAGAGCGCCGGCGCGCGTGAGGTCTACCTCATCGAGGAACCCATGGCTGCGGCCATCGGGGCCAATTTGCCCATCACCGAACCGACCTCCAACATGGTGGTGGATATCGGCGGCGGCACCACCGAGGTGGCGGTCATCTCCCTGTCCGGCGTGGTCTATTCCAAGTCGGTGCGCGTTGGCGGCGACAAGATGGACGAAGCCATCATGCAGTACGTCAAACGCAAGTACAATATGCTGATCGGCGAATCCACGGCCGAACAGATCAAGATCCAGGTCGGCTCGGCCCACCACTCCACCAGCCAGGGGGAGATGGAAGTCAAGGGCCGCGATCTGGTCACGGGCATTCCGCAAAACATCACCATCACCGCCGAGGAAGTGCAGAAATCCATCTCCGAGCAGGTGGAAAGCATTGTCCAGGCCGTGCGTATCGCCCTGGAACAGACGCCCCCGGAACTGGCCGCCGACATTGTGGACCGGGGCATTGTCCTGACCGGCGGCGGCGCACTCCTGCGCGGCCTTGACCAGCTGTTGCGCGAGGAGACCTCGCTGCCCATCACGGTTGTTGATGACCCGCTTTCGACGGTGGTCCTCGGGTCCGGTCGGGCTCTGGACAACCTGGACGTGTTAAAAGAGGTCACGATAGATTAAACCTTCTCCCCAGCGGATCGCGATCGGCCTGCTCGTCGTCCTTTTTCTCTACCTGGGCCTTTTCACCTGGAACATCCGGACAGGCTACGTCGATACCTTGGCGAGCCATACCGGACTGGAGTTCGCCAGGTGGGTTTTGGCCCCGGGCAAATGGGTGAACGAACAGGTCTCGTCGTTTTGGACCCGCTATCTGTATTTCGTGGGCATCCGGCAGCAGAACGACCAGCTGCGTCTGGAGCTTGATGCCGCGAAATTGGAGCTTTCCGGGCTGCGTGAAAATGCCTCGGAAGTGGTGCGCCTGCGCCAGTTGTTGTCCTTGACGCCGCCCGTCGATTGGACACGCCTGGGGGCTCGTATTATTTCCCATCGTCTGGGGCCGAATGCCGCCCTGGAGACGTTTCTCATCGACAAAGGCAGCGCCCACGGCGTGACCGTCAACGCCCCGGTGGTCTCCCCGGACGGGGTGGTCGGCCGGGTGTTGCGCATTTCCCCCACCGCGGCCACCATCCTGCTCATCACCGACCCCAACAGCCACATCCCGGTCGTTTCCCAGAAAAACCGCACCCAGGGCCTGGTCAAGGGCGAAGGCCCGTCCAAGGAATTGACCCTGCAGTACGTGCCGCAGGGAGCGCCCATCGAAGAAGGGGAGATCCTGGTCACTTCGGGGCTGGAGGAAATTTTCCCCAAGGGCCTGCCCATCGCCCGGGTGACGAGCATTGGCCGGTCGGGGTCGTCGCTGTTCCAGCTCATCCACGCCCAGCCGCTCTTTTCGCCGCGCCAGCTTGAAGAAGTGGGGCTGCTCTTTCGCACCACCGACCTCCAGACGCCAGGCGGGGCCGCGCCGGCCCCGGCCCAGCCGGTCTCGCCGGTGGTCACGCCCCAGGCCCCCCTGGCCAAGCCTGCCAAGGGACTCAAAAGCCCGGCGGCCATTCCCCCGGCCCCGGGGCAGGGCGCGCCGCTGCCCCCGCCTCCGGCGGCTGTCCCGACGCCGGCTCCCCAGCCGGCTCCGGCGGCGGCCAAGCCCGCCGAGGCCGCCAAAAAACGCGACGCCGCCAAACCCGACGCCGAGAAGAAACACCGCAAGACGGTCCGGACCACAGGGCAATGAGACCGGCCCACATTGTCTTTTGGGTGTGCGTGACCTTCGGCGGGGTGTGGCTGCAAAACCTCGTGCCCGGGGTGGACTTCCTGGCCCCCGGCCTTATCCTGGCCATGCAGGAAGAGCGCTGGCCCGTGTCGGTCTGGCTGGCCTTTATCTGGCTCTTTATCCACGAAGGCACCGGTTCCATGCCCTTCGGGGCCGGCATTTTGTGGTACGGCGCGTTGGCCGGGATTTATTTTTTCGGGCATTGGCTTTTTGAGGCCCGCAATTTTCTCTTCATGTTCATCCTGGGGGCAAGCCTTGGCTCCATGCATTTTCTGCTCATAAACATCATGGCCCTGCTGCAGGACTGGTCGCTGCCCATGGACCGACTGCTTGTGGAGTGCGCTCAGCAGACCCTTATTTTTCCCATCGAGTGGGGGCTGCTCTACCTGATTCACCATTATCTCCCGGACAATCGCCATGCGGCTTGAAACCGAAGCTCCGCAACAACACGGCCCGCGTTCCGGCCTGATTCTGCTCCAGGCCCTGGTGCTGGGGCTTTTTTGTCTGTTCACCCTGCGCCTGTGGTATCTGCAGGTCCACAAGGGCGGCAAATTCGCCGATTTGGCCCGGGACAACCAGCTGCGCCAAGTGCTCATCGGCTCGGCCCGGGGCCGCATTGTCGACAAGAACGGCGTGCCCCTGGCGGTGAGCGAACCCTCCTTTGCCCTGGGCCTGGTGCGCGAGGACTGCGAGGACGTGGACGCCACCCTGGCCAAGGTGTCGGAGTGGACGGGCGTGGACAAGCATGTCCTGGCCGAGACGCTCAAACGCGGCAAGAAACGGGTCAAACCGTTCGAACCATTGATCCTGATCACGGATCTGCCCTTCGAGGCCCTGGCTCGGGTCGAAGCCAATTCCATCCTCTATCCGGGCCTGGAGATCGTCATCCGCCAGAAACGCTCGTATCCAACCGGCGCGCTCATGTCCCATGTGCTGGGGTACGTGGCCGAAGCCAACGAGGACGAGCTGGAGAAAAACCCCCAACTCTCGCTTGGCGATTCGGTGGGCAAGCAGGGTCTTGAACTGACCCACGAAGATGAACTGCGGGGGGCCAAGGGCCGCAAGCAGGTCGAGGTGGACGCCTTTGGCCGGCAGCACAACGAGTTCATCCTGGAGCCGCCCCAGGCCGGCAAGGACCTCAAGCTGTCCATCGACACCAACCTGCAGCGCGAATGCTCCAAACTGCTCGAAGGCCAGGCCGGGGCCATCGTGGTCATGGAGCCGGAGACGGGCAAACTGCTGGCCATGGTCAGCGAACCAAGCTTTGACAACAACATGTTCGTGCTGGGCGTGCCGGCCGAGAAGTGGCGGGAGCTGCGCGACAATCCCCGCCATCCCATCCAGAACCGGGTGACCCAGGGCGTCTATCCGCCGGGGTCGGTCTTCAAGCTCCTCATGGCCGCAGCCGGCCTGTCCGAAGGATTGATCAAGCCCGGCGACATCGTCGCCTGCCCGGGCGTCTACAAGGTCGGCAACCGGGATTTCCACGACTGGAAAAAGGGCGGGCACGGCGCCCTGGATCTGCGCGGGGCGTTGGTGCATTCCTGCGACATCTATTTTTACAAGCTCGGCGACCGCATGGGCATCGACCGCCTGCACGACTACGCCACGGCCAGCGGGTTCGGGGTGCGCACCGGCATCGAACTGCCCCATGAAAAGGCCGGACTGATCCCGTCCAAGGAATGGAAACGCAAGCGTTTCGGGGCGGCCTGGTCCAAGGGCGAAACAGTCATCGCCTCCATCGGCCAGGGCTATGTGCTGGCCTCGCCCCTGCAGATTGCCCGCTAT
Organism: Desulfovibrio sp. TomC; assembly: GCF_000801335.2. Lineage (NCBI taxonomy): Bacteria > Pseudomonadati > Thermodesulfobacteriota > Desulfovibrionia > Desulfovibrionales > Desulfovibrionaceae > Desulfovibrio > Desulfovibrio sp. TomC. The sequence goes on along the minus strand of NZ_JSEH01000011.1, from coordinate 52,886 downwards.
CTTTCGGCCCTGGTCGGCGGCGGCAAGCTCATGAAGCCGGAGCTGGTGGAGACCGAGCCCCCCCAGGTGGATGCCGAGTTGCCGGTCAAGGACTCGGACCGTCAGATCATCCTCGACGCCATGGTGACCACCGTCGAGCAAGGCACAGGCAAGTCGCTGTTGCGTTCCGATGTGGTCACCGGGGCCAAGACCGGCACGGCCCAGGTGGTCAAGCTCATCAACGCCGATGTCCGGCGCAAGGCCAACCAGATGCCCTACGAGCAGCGCGACCATGCCTGGGTCGCCAGCTGGGGCCGAAAAGACGGCAAAACCTACGTCGTGGTCTGTCTGGTGGAACACGGCGGCCATGGCGGCGAGGTCAGCGGACCCATCGTGCGCAAGGTCTACGAACAGCTTTTCGGGCCAGCTCCGGCCCGGGGGCCGCGGACGGCTGCGCCGGCAGTGCCGGCCGTCGATCCGGTCGACGCCGGGGATTAGCCCCAACCGATCCGCAACCGGGGAAGCCATGCCTTTTGACAGACGTCTCATCCAGTGCGTGAACTGGCCGCTGCTCGGCCTGACAGCGCTTTTATTCGGCGTGGGAGTGCTCAACCTCTATTCGGCCAGCGGCTTTCGCATGGGCGACGAGCTGGCCATGCAGCCGTTCTACAACCGCCAGCTCATCTGGGGGCTGGCCGGACTGGGCTGTATGCTGGCCATGGTGCTCTTTGACTACAAGCACCTGGGGACCATCGCCTGGCCGCTTTTCATCGCCATGGCCGTCATGCTGGTGCTGGTCCTGCTTTTTGGCAAGACCGTGGCCGGAGCCAAACGCTGGCTGCCCATCGGCGGCTATTCCTTCCAGCCAAGCGAGATCGCCAAAATCGCCATGCTGCTGCTGACGGCCAAGATCCTGTCCAAGCGGTCCGAGCGGATGGGCTGGCTGGATCTGGCCGCCATCCTGGCCGTGTCGCTGCCGGTGGCCCTGCTCATCATCGTCGAGCCGGACCTGGGGACGGGGCTTAACGTGCTGCTGCTCGTGTGCGGGCTGATCCTCTACCGGGGGCTGACCGCGCCGGTTTTCAAGACCCTGGCCATTGCCGGCCCCATCCTCGTCCCGTGCGGCTGGTTTTTTCTCAAACCCTACCAGCAGGGGCGCATCCTGACCCTGTTTGATCCCCAGCGCGATCCGCTCGGGGCCGGCTACCACATCATCCAGTCCCAGATCGCCATTGGTTCCGGACAAATGTGGGGCAAGGGCTTTCTGGAGGGGACCCAGAGCCAGTTGCGCTACCTGCCGGAAAAGCACACCGACTTTGCCGTGGCCGTGTTTGCCGAGGAGTGGGGATTTATCGGCGGCATTTTGCTGCTGACGCTTTTCTGTCTGTTTTTGCTTCAGTTTTACGCAACGGCCAAAAATGCCAAAGACCGTTTTGGCAGTTACCTGGCGGCGGGCGTATTCTTCTATTTCTTCTGGCAAATCCTCATCAATATGGGTATGGTGCTCGGCATCATGCCGGTCGTTGGCATCCCCCTGCCGTTTATCAGCTACGGGGGGAGCGCCACCATCGTGAATTTCACCCTTGTGGGCATCGTCGTCAACGTCTCGATGCGGCGCTTTCTTTTCAAGAAAAGCTAGCGTGGCCGAGTCTTGCGACCCCCGGGGCGACACGTTTCCCGGCGGTCGGAGGGCTTTGTGGGCAAGCACGACATCAACGCCTTCCTGGGGGCCGGCACGTCCTTTGTCGGACGGCTGACCTTTGCTGGGGTGGTGCGCATTGACGGCGAATTTGAGGGCGAGATCGTTTCGTCGGGAACCCTTGTCGTCGGCCGCGAGGCCCGGGTCCAAGGCCGGGTCGCGGTGGGGCATTTGGTGTGCGACGGGTCGGTGTCGGCCGAGGTGACGGCTGCGTCCTCGGTGACCATCCACGCCCGGGGCCGGCTGGCCGGAAGGGTGCGCACACCGGTGCTGTCGGTCAACGAGGGGGGCTGTCTGGACGGGACGGTGTCCATGGGCGATGCGATAGCGGGGGAAGCGGCCCCGGTCGCCTTGACGGCGGGGAGTTTGACCGAACCTTCACAAACCCCGGATAGTGAGTCGTAGAGCGGATTCAAGGGCTTTGGGGCAGTACGATTTTTGTCAAAAAGGGCTGGACAGGCCGGCTCAAATCGGCTACAGCCGCTTGCTGACTTTGCAAAAATTTTCACAACCTCCCGGAGGGCGACGATGATTGACTTAAACGCAACGTTTTTTGTCCAACTCGTCAATTTTGTGCTCATCCTGTTCCTGCTCAATGTCATTCTCATCGGACCCATTCGCCGGGTGCTCAAAAAGCGGGCTGAATTCATGGCCTCCCAGATGGACGGCATTGAATCCTTCACTGCCACGGCCAACACCAAGCTCAAAGACTACGAGTCGGCTCTGGACGCTGCCCGGGTGGCCGCCACGGCCGGCCGTATGGCCATGAAGGCCGAGGGGCAGGCCAAGGAAAAGGAACTGCTCGACGCTGCCGGCGCTGACGCCGTCGCCAAGCTGCAGGCCGCCAAGGCGGAGATCGCGTCGCAGTCCGCTGCGGCGAAAAAGGCCCTTGAGGGCAAGGTGTCGGGGTTGGCTTCCAAGGCCGTGGCCAGGGTGCTGGCGGCTTAAGGCCCGAAGATTTTCGTGGATTTCTCAAGGAAAGGGAGGGTTCAATTGAAAAGGCTCCACCTGAAAAGGCTCCACCTCATCGCCACAGTGGCCCTGGTGCTTGGCGTGGCCGCCCTGGCGTATGCGTCGGGCGATGCCGGGGGCGCGGAGGCCCACCACGAACTGAACTGGAAGGATTTCCTGTTCCGCGTGGTCAACTTCGTGCTGGTGTTCGGCGTCATTGCCAAGCTGGCCGGCAAAAAGATGGTCGGGTTTTTCCGTGGCCGCGGCCAGGCCATTGAGAACCAGTTGGCCGACCTCGACAGCCGCAAGCTCGACGCGGCCAAGCGTCTGGCCGAGATCGAGGCTTCGATCAGCGATCTGGCCGCCGAGAAGGCCCGCATCGAAGACGAGTATCGTCGTCAGGGCGAGGCCCTTCGCGACGCCATCGTTGCCGCTGCCGAGGCCAAGGCCGTCCAGATCAAAGAGCAGGCCGCTACCGCCGCCGCAGCCGAAGCCCGGGTGGCCATGCAGGAACTTCGGTCCGAGCTGGCCGATTCCGTGGTCGCCGCCGCCAAGGCTTCGCTGGAAAAGAAGCTGACCGCCAAAGACCAGGACAAGCTTGTGGATGAATACTTAACCAAGGTGGTGTTCAATTGACCGGCAACATCGTCGCGCGCCGTTACGCCAAGGCGCTCTTCGCGCTGGCCAAGAAGGCCGGCAAGAAGGCCCCGGCGGAATACGGCAAGGATCTGGAGGCATTTGCTTCCGTCCTTGAGGCGTCTCCGGATCTGCTTAAGGTGTTCGCCAACCCCATCATCAGCGCCGATCTGAAGAAAGCGGTGCTCTCCGGGGTGGTCGGCAAGCTGGCCCTTAAGCCCATGGTCGTTAACTTCCTGTCGCTTCTGGCTGACAAGGAACGCCTGCCTTTCGTCCTTGAAGTGTCCGCCTACTACCGGACCCTTTTGGACGAAGCCGAAGGCGTTATGCGCGGACAGCTGCTCACTGCTTTTGTCCTTGCCGATGCCCGCCAGGATCAGATCAAGTCCAAGCTTGAGAAACAGTCCGGCAAAAAGCTGGTGCTGTCTTTTGCCGTCGACCCCGCCATCATTGGCGGCGTGGTCCTCAAGGTCGGCGACAAGGTGTTGGACGCGAGCCTTCGCGCCCAACTTGAAATATTGAAAGAACAAATCAAGAGGGGTGAGTAGGGCCATGCAAATCAAAGCGGAAGAGATCAGCCAGATCATCGAACAGCAGATTCAGCACTATGAGTCTCGCGTCGAGATGAGCGAGACTGGCACTGTGCTGTCCGTCGGCGACCAGATCGCCCGCGTCTACGGCGTCCAGAACGCCATGGCCATGGAGCTTCTGGAATTCCCGGGCGGCGTCATGGGTCTGGTGCTCAACCTGGAAGAGGACAACGTCGGTGTGGCCCTTCTTGGTGAAGACACCCACATTAAAGAAGGCGACCCGGTCAAGCGTACCGGCAAGATCTTCTCGGTGCCCGTCGGCGACGCCGTCACCGGCCGCGTCATCGATCCCCTGGGAAGCCCCATCGACGGTCTTGGCCCCATTGAAGCCAAGGAAGTCCGCAACGTCGAAATCAAGGCCCCCGGCATCATCGCCCGTAAGTCGGTCCACGAGCCGATGTACACCGGCCTCAAAGCCGTCGACGCCATGACCCCCATCGGTCGCGGCCAGCGCGAACTGATCATCGGCGACCGCCAGACCGGCAAGACCGCTGTCTGCATCGACGCCATCCTGGCCCAGAAGGGACAGGGCGTGTTCTGCTTCTACGTCGCCATCGGCCAGAAGAAGTCCACGGTTGCCCTGGTTGCCGAAACCCTGCGTCGTTACGGCGCCATGGAATACACCACCATCATCTCGGCCACCGCTTCCGAGCCGGCCTCGCTCCAGTTCATGGCCGCCTACTCCGGTTGCACCATGGCGGAGTTCCACCGCGACAACGGCCGCCACGCCCTGATCATCTATGACGATCTTTCCAAGCAGGCCGTCAGCTACCGCCAGATGGCCCTGCTGCTTCGTCGTCCCCCCGGACGTGAAGCCTACCCCGGCGACGTTTTCTACCTCCACTCCCGTTTGCTGGAGCGCGCCGCCAAGTTGTCCGATGCCCTGGGAGCCGGTTCGCTGACCGCTCTGCCCATCATCGAGACCCAGGCGGGCGACGTGTCGGCCTACATCCCGACCAACGTCATCTCCATCACCGACGGACAGGTTTACCTCGAGCCGAACCTGTTTAACGCCGGTATCCGTCCGGCCATCAACGTCGGTCTGTCGGTCTCCCGCGTCGGCGGCGCCGCCCAGGTCAAGGCCATGAAGCAGGTCGCCGGCACGCTGCGTCTCGACCTCGCCCAGTACCGCGAACTGGCCGCATTTGCCCAGTTCGGTTCCGATCTGGACAAGGGCACCCAGTTGAAGCTCAATCGCGGCATGCGCATGGTGGAACTGCTCAAGCAGCCCCAGTACAAGCCCATGAGCGTGGCCGAGCAGGTCATCTCCCTGTTCGCCGGTACCCGCGGCTTCATGGACGACGTGCCGGTCGAGTCCGTGCGCAAGTTCGAAGAAGGCCTGCAGGAGTACTTTGCCAACGCCAAGAGCGACATCCTGAACGAAATTCGGGAGAAAAAGGCGCTCGACGATGGGCTTATCGCCAAGCTTGGCGCGGCCATCGACGAGTTCAAAAAGGGCTTCAAGGCCTAAGCGTCGCGCTTAAAAACCATGAAGGGTTTTTGCAAAAAGGCGGCCGCAAGCGGCTGCCGCGCAACGCTGACACAGGCCTAAAGGGGGAGCCATGCCTGCGCTCAAAGACGTCAAGAACAAGATCAACGGGGTCACAAAGACCAAGCAGATCACCAAGGCCATGAACATGGTGGCCTCGGCCAAGCTGCGCCACGCCCAGTCGCGCATCGAGCGGTTTCGCCCCTACGCCGACAAGTTCTACGAGATGCTCGGAGAACTGGCCAAGGGCGCCGACTCCTCGATCCATCCGCTGCTGGAGGCCCGGGCCGAAGTGAAGACCGTCCTTATGGTCGTCATCACGTCCGATCGCGGTCTGTGCGGCGCTTTTAACAACAACATCATTAACGCGGCCCTGAAAGTAGCCCGGGTCAAGGCCGCCGAAGGCAAGGAAGTCAAGATCATGTGCGTGGGCCGCAAGGCCCGCGACAGCTTCCGCCGCTCGAGCTTCGAGATCGTTGCCGCCTACGTCAACGAAATGGCAGCCTTCGACTTCTCCCTGGCCACACGCATCGGTTCCGAAGTCATCGGCGGCTACGTCGGCGGCTCCTACGATGAAGTGATCATGGCCTTCGGGAAGTTTGCCAGCCTCGCCCGTCAGGAACCGACGCTTTTGCCCGTGCTGCCCCTGTCCCCTGCCGAAGCCGGCGAGGAAGTCAAGGCGGATGGCGGAGCCAAGGCCGAGTACATCTACGAACCGTCTGTGGAAGGCTTGCTCGCCGAGTTGCTTCCCCGGTTCATCAATGTCCAGATCTACCGCGGGCTGCTTGACACTTCGGCCAGCGAACACGCTGCCCGTATGCGATCCATGGACAATGCCACCAGGAACTGCGACGACCTCGTCAGCTCGCTTACCCTGGTCTACAACAAGGCCCGGCAAACGGCCATTACCAAGGAACTGATGGACATCGTCGGCGGTTCCGAAGCACTCAAGGGATAACCAAGGGGGCATGATACAATGAGCGCGACAAGCGGAAATGTCGGAAAAATCGTGCAGGTCATCGGCGCCGTTATCGACGTCGAATTTCCCGAGGGCAAACTGCCGAATATCTTGAATGCCCTCGACATCAAGAACGTTAACAATGAATTCGCTACCGACCTCGTGGTCGAAGTGGCCCAGCACCTCGGCGACAACGTCGTGCGCTGCATCGCCATGGACTCCACCGACGGTCTGGTGCGCGGCATGACCGCCATCGACTCCGGCGCGGCCATCCGCGTTCCGGTCGGCAAGGGCGCCCTTGGCCGCATCCTGAACGTCGTCGGCCGTCCCGTGGACGAAATGGGCCCGGTTGACAGCTCGGCCATGTGGCCGATCCACCGTTCGGCTCCGGCCTTCGTGGATCAGTCCACCAGCATCGAGCTGCTCGAAACCGGCATCAAGGTCATCGACCTGCTCATCCCCTTCCCCAAGGGCGGCAAGCTCGGCCTGTTCGGCGGCGCCGGCGTCGGCAAGACCGTCGTTCTCATGGAGCTCATCAACAACATCGCCAAGCACCACGGCGGTCTGTCCGTGTTCGCCGGCGTCGGTGAGCGTACCCGTGAAGGCAACGACCTTTACAACGAGTTCAAAGAAGCCGGCATTCTGAGCAAAGCCTCGCTTGTCTACGGTCAGATGAACGAGCCTCCGGGAGCCCGCGCCCGCGTCGCCCTGACCGCTCTGACCTGCGCCGAGTACTTCCGCGACGAGGAAGGCCAGGACGTGTTGCTGTTTATCGACAACATCTTCCGGTTCACCCAGGCCGGTTCCGAAGTGTCGGCCCTTCTTGGCCGCATGCCTTCCGCGGTCGGTTACCAGCCGACCCTGAGCACCGACCTTGGCGCTCTCCAGGAACGCATCACCTCCACCAAGAAAGGCTCCATCACCTCGGTCCAGGCCGTTTACGTGCCCGCCGATGACTTGACCGACCCCGCCCCTGCCACCACGTTCTCCCACTTGGACGGCACGCTGGTTCTGTCCCGTCAGATCGCCGAGCTCGGCATCTACCCCGCGGTGGATCCGCTTGACTCCACCTCGCGCATCCTGGACCCGCTGGTCCTTGGCGCCGAGCATTACGCCACGGCCCGCGAAGTCCAGTCGAGCCTCCAGAAGTACAAGGATCTCCAGGACATCATCGCGATCCTCGGTATGGACGAACTGTCCGACGACGACAAGCTGACCGTTGCCCGCGCTCGTAAGATCCAGCGCTTCCTGTCGCAGCCCTTCTTCGTTGCCGCCCAGTTCACCGGCAAGGAAGGCCGCTACGTGAAGCTTGAGGACACCATCAAGGGCTTCCGCGCCATCATCGACGGCAAGCATGACGACATCCCCGAGGGCGCGTTCTACATGGTCGGCGACATCAACGAGGCCGTTGAAAACGCCAAGAAAGGATAACGATCATGGCCCAACTCCGCCTTGAAATCGTCACCCCGGACAAGCTTGTCTTGTCCCAGGATGTTGACTACGTGGGCGCTCCGGGTCTGCTCGGTGAATTCGGCATCATGGCAAACCACATCCCGTTTCTGTCGGCCCTTGGCATCGGCAGCCTGATGTACAAGCTCGACGGGAAGGCGCACTACGTCTTCATTGCCGGCGGGTTTGCCGAAGTGTCCGGGAACAAGGTCACCATTCTGGCCGAGGTTGCCGAACGCCCCGAGGACATCGACATCGAGCGCGCCCGCAAGGCCCAGGATCGGGCCAAACAGCGCGTCGAGCGTGAACGCGACAAGGTTGACTTCGCCCGGGCCCAGGCCGCCATGCAGCGTGCGTTCTACCGCATGCGCGTGCGCGAAAACGCCGGGACCATTGCCGCTTCGACGCACTAAACACGCCTCGGACATGTGAACCCCAGGCGGCTCCGAAAGGAGCCGCCTTTTTTTTATGCGTCCTGGTCTGCATTGTCGGACCCGGGGTGTTTCTGGTAGCACCCCGGAAGCAGTCCGTGAAACCCTTTGCCAAGGATCCACTATGGCCCGGACCTTTGCCCTTGAGATTGTCACCCCGGACCGGCTGGTGCTGGCCAAGACCGTTGAATCGGTCACGGCCACAGGCGTGGCCGGCGAATTTACCGCCCTGCCGTTGCACGTTCCCTTTCTGACCGCCCTGAGCATTGGATCGTTTGGCTACCGCGTGGCCGGCAAAACAGAGTACGTGTTTGTCAGCGGCGGCTTTGCCGATGTGTCGCCGGAAAAGGTGTTGATTTTGGCTGAAGCGGCTGAACTGCCTGAAGAGATTGATTTGGACCGGGCGCGTAAAGCCAGGGATCGGGCCGAAGCCCGATTGGCGGTCGAGCGGCAGGAGGCCGTGGATTATACCCGGGCCAAAGCGGCCCTGCAGCGGGCCATGGCCCGTATGAAACTGCACCAGGTGGCCCGGTTGCCCGGCTCGGCCCCGTCCGGCGGGCGCTAGACCCCGCCGCCGACCTGGCGGCAACACTTCCAAGACGCCGCCCGGCCCCTGGCCGGGCGGACACTTCTGACGGATCGGAGAAGACCTCATGGCACAGCGTATCGGAGCATTGGTCCTGGCCGCCGGCAAGGGCACCCGTATGAAAAGCGACGCCCCCAAGGTGCTCAAAACCCTGCTTGGCAAACCCATGCTCTGGTATGTCGAGCAGGCCCTGGCGATTTTGTGCGGCCAAGCGGTCTATACGGTGGTCGGCCACCGGGCCGAGTCCGTGGAAGCCGTCTTTCCGGAACTGGCCGGCCGCTTCGTGCGCCAGACCGAACAGCTCGGCACCGGCCATGCCCTGGCCACGGCCCTGCCGGTTCTGGCCGCCGCCGGCCTTGACCATGTGCTGGTGGTCAACGGCGATGCGCCGCTGGTGACGGCCGAGAGTCTGCAACGGTTTCGTGACGCCGCCCTGGCTGCCAAGGCCGACGTCGCCTTTGTCTCCATCGAGCTGCCCGATCCTGCCGCCTACGGCCGGGTGGTGCGCCAGGGGGACGCGGTACGGATTGTCGAGGCCAAGGATTTTGACCCGGCGCTCCACGGACCGGCCACGGGCGAAATCAACGCCGGGGTCTACCTTGTGCGTCTGGCCGTTGTCGCGCCGCTTCTGGCCGAGCTGTCTAACGACAACAAGAGCGGCGAATACTACATCACCGACCTGATCGGGCTGGCCCAGGCCGCCGGGCTGCGGGTGCTGCCGGTCAACCGGGGGGCGGACGAGGCCTATCTTGGCATCAACAGCCCGCGGGAACTGGTCGGGGCCGAAGAAATTTTACGCCGGCGCATTGTCGACGCCCATATCGACGCCGGGGTGGTGGTGCGGGCGGCCGACAGCGTGCGCATCGGTCCGGAGGTCGCCATTGCCCCGGGCGTGGAGCTGTGCGGGCCGTTGGAACTCTCCGGTGAAACCCGCATCAAGGCCGGAGCGACGCTGGCCTCCCACGGCGTGCTCCTTGACGCCGAGGTTGGCGAAGACGTCGTGATCCATTCCTTTTGCCATCTGGAAAAGGCCCGGGTGGACGCCGGCTGCCAGGTCGGCCCCTATGCCCGGCTGCGCCCGGGGGCGGTCATGGAAGAACGGGCGCGGGTCGGCAATTTCGTCGAGATGAAGAAATCCGTGCTTGGTCCCGGAGCCAAGGCCAATCATCTGACCTATCTGGGCGACGCCGTGATCGGGGCCGGGTCCAATATCGGAGCCGGCACCATTACCTGCAATTACGACGGAGTGCACAAGCACCAGACGGTCATTGGCGAGCGGGCCTTCATCGGTTCCAACTCCGCCCTGGTTGCGCCGGTGACCATCGGCAACGACGCCCTTGTCGGGGCCGGTTCCGTGATTACTTCCGATGTAGCGGACGGGATGTTGGCCCTGGGCCGGGGCCGGCAGGTGACCAAAGCCCGAAAATGAGGCCCCGGCTTGCTTTCCGACGAAAATCAGGCTAGCAGGAAGCCATGGACATTTTCGACGCCCTCGAACAACGGGTCGAACAACTCGTTGCGCGTAAAAAGACTCTGGAAGAAGAAAATGCGGCGCTTCGGGCCGAAGTGGCCCGTTATGCCGAAGAGAAAAAGGCCGTCGCCGAGCGCATAGACGGTCTTCTGGAAAAGCTTCAGGAGGAGCTTGAACCCTAACACTCCGGCCGGTCTTGAGACTGGCGGGGAATCTTCGGTCCTTCGATGCCCAGTTATTCACTGTCCATAATGGGCCTTGAGCTGTCGTTTAAGACAGATGCCGGACCGGAGCGCGTAAGTGCCGCCAAGGAATTGGTGGAGCAACGATATAACTTGCTTAAAGCGGGCGGGAAAACGCTCGGCAAGGAGAAATTGCTGGCCTTTGTCGCTTTAGGTCTGGCTGACGATATGTTGATGTCGAACCAGCAACTTGACCATCTGCATGATCGGGTGGACAATCTGCTGCATAAGATAGATTGATCGGTTGCGCCGCGTGGCGGCGAGCCTTGATAAAAAGTTCCCTGGGGTGTGCGTGATCGTTCGTTTGTTTTTGAGCCGATACTCAAAAATTGGATGCCGCGACGCGTGGCTGGTGTGCGTGCCCGGCTTCGACCGGGTGGCCTGAAGGTCAAACAGCGGCGTCCGCCTTGGTTGCCAAGGTTCAAAAGAACTGACGACACGGCTCTCTGGGGCTTTGCTATAAACTGGAATGCGGAGTGCCGCTGTTGTCCCAAGCGGCATCCCCAACCAGACTTTTGCCACACCTCACGCGGCCTGGGCCATGCATCTTCCGGATTGTGATTCGTCCGATCCCTTGCCCTTGGGCTTTGCCCGTGTTCTCCCCGCTTCGGGAGAAGCCATGGAATTTTCGACCATCTTCATGGGCCTCGTGGGCATCGGCCTGGGCGTGCCGGCCGGCTATTACCTCGATAAATGGATTTCCCAGAAAACGCTCAACGAGGCCAAAACCCTGGCCGAGCGGATTCTCGACGAAGCCCGTAAAGAGGCCTCGGCCCACAAGAAAGAAGTTGTCCTGGCTGCCCAGGACGATCTGTACCGGCAAAAACAGGAACTGGAAAAAGAGTTCCGCGACAAGACCCAGTCCCTGGACGACCGGGAAGAACAGGTGCGCAAACGCCGCGAACGCCTGGAGGAAAAGCAGGAGCTGGTTGTTGTCAAGGAAACCGAGCTGCTCGCCGTTGAAAAGCGCCTGACCGCCAAGGAGCGCGACCTCGAGGAAAAGAGCGAGGAACTCTCGCGCCTGGCCGACGAACACGACAAGCGCCTCCAGGAAGTGTCCGGCCTGACCATGGAAGAGGCCAAAAAGCGGCTCATGGACGAGATCGAGTCCAAGACCCGCCACGAAGCCGCCCGCATGGTCCGCCAGATCGAGATGGAAGCCAAGGAAACCGCAGATAAAAGCGGCAAGAAGATCCTGGCCCTGGCCATCCAGCGCTATGCCGGCGATTTCGTGGGCGAACAGACCGTGACCGCCGTGGCCCTGCCTTCCGAAGAAATGAAGGGCCGCATCATCGGCCGCGAAGGTCGCAACATCCGCGCCCTGGAAGCCGCCACCGGCGTCGATCTCATCATCGACGACACCCCGGAAACCGTCATCCTCTCAGCCTTTTCGCCGCTCAAGCGCCAGATCGCCAAGATGGCCCTGGAGCGCCTCATCACCGATGGCCGCATCCACCCCGCCCGCATCGAAGACATCGTCAAGAAGTGCGAGCAGGAACTCGACGTCAAGATCCGCGAGATCGGCGAGCAGGCCACCTTCGACTCCGGCGTCCACGGCATCCATCCCGAGCTCGTGCGCCTTTTAGGCCAGCTGCAATACCGGACCAGCTATTCTCAAAACGTGCTCCAGCACTCCCTGGAAGTGGCCTCCCTGGCCGGCATCATGGCCGCCGAACTGGGCGTGGACATCAAGCGGGCCAAACGCGCCGGGCTGCTCCACGACATCGGCAAGGCCGTGGACCACGAAATCGAAGGCCCCCATGCCGTCATCGGCGCGGATCTGGCCAAGAAGTTCGGCGAATCCGGCGACATTCTCCACGCCATCATGGCCCACCATGAGGACGTGCCGCCCAAGTCCATCCTGGCCACCCTGGTCCAGGCCGCCGACAGCCTGTCCGGAGCCCGTCCCGGCGCGCGCAAGGAACTGCTGGAGAGCTACGTCAAGCGTCTGGAAGAGCTTGAGAATCTGGCTCTTGATTTCGAGGGCGTGTCCAAGGCCTACGCCATCCAGGCCGGCCGTGAAGTCCGGGTCATGGTGGATTCGGAAAACGTCGACGACGACAAGACGTTTATCCTCTGCAAGGACATCGCCAAACGCATTGAGGACAACCTGACCTATCCCGGCCAGATCCGGGTCACGGTCATCCGCGAACGCCGGGCCGTCGGCATCGCCAAGTAGCACCGCTTGCAAGGCCCCCGGACGTGTCCTCCGGGGGCCTGCCCAAATGGCCCGGCGGGCCGTCTGAGGGGGCCATGAACCAGCCCGACTTCTACGCTGTCCTCAACGTGCCCCAGGACGCCGACGCCGGGCAGCTGCAACAGGCGTATCGCCGGTTGGTTCGGACCTGCCACCCCGATGCCGCTCCCAACGACCCGGCCGCTGCCGCGTTGTTTCTGGCTGTCAGCGCAGCCTACGGCGTGCTCCACGATCCGGCCAGGCGGGCGGCCTACGACGGGCAGCGCCGGCTGGCCCGGGCCGCCAACGCAAACGGTCCGGCTCCATCCCCGTCCACTGTCGGGTCCTGGGTCGTGGCCGTTTCCCAGACCGAAGCTGTGCCCAGGCAGGGCGACGATGTCGCCCTGGCCCTTGACATCCCCGACTCGCTGGCCCGGACCGGTGGCCAATTGCTCCTGAACCTCGGTCCGGGGGCGGCCTGCCCGGCCTGCCGGGGGACGGGCAACCGGCTGCGGACCTGCTGGGTGTGCGACGGCCGGGGCAGTATCTGGCAGCCGGCCGGTCCCGGTCGGGCGGCCAGGGCCTGTCCGGCCTGCAACGGCCAGGGGGTGGCCCGCAGCCCCTGCCCGGCCTGTCTCGGCCGGGGGCGCAACGACCAGCCCCGGCGCGGGAGTCTCATCATCGCCCCGGGTACCCCGGATGGGGCGCAACTGCGCGTTTGCGGAGCCGGGCAGCCCGGAACGGGCGGCCGGCCGGCCGGCGATCTCCTGGTGACCATCCGCCTGTTTCCGGCCCTGGCGTCCGATTGGGCCGTCTAACCCCAGCCAAGGACCGGTTTGGACCATGCGCATGCTGTTTCTGGGCGACATCTTCGGCCGGCCGGGCCGTTCCATCGTCTTTGAGCGCCTGCGCCAGGTCCGCCGCGACTGGAATGTGGCCCGGGTGGTGGCCAACGCCGAGAACGCCTCGGGTGGGATCGGCCTCAACGCCAAGGCTGCGCGCCAACTCCTCGACGCCGGCATCGACGTCATGACCGGCGGCAACCACATCTTTCGCAACGCCGACATCACCCCTTTTCTGGAGACCACCGACCGCCTCTTGCGTCCGGCCAACTATCCCGCCGGTGCGCCGGGAGCCGGATGGGCCGTCTATCGCCCCAAAGACGGACCGCCCTATGCCGTCATCAACCTCCTTGGCCGCACCTTCATGCCGGCCGTGGACTGCCCCTTTGCCTCGGCCGACGCCATCCTGGCCGGTTTGCCCGGCGACGTGACCCTGCGGCTGGTGGATTTTCACGCCGAAGCCACCAGTGAAAAAAAAGCCATGGGCTATTATCTCGACGGCCGGGTCAGCGCGGTCCTTGGAACCCACACCCACGTCCAGACGGCCGATGCCCAGCATCTGCCCCGGGGAACCGCCTATATGACCGACATCGGCATGACCGGCCCGGCCGCCTCATGCCTCGGCATGGACCCCGAGGAAGTCATTGCCCGCTTTCGCACCGGCCTGCCGCGCCGTTTTGTCGTCTCCAGGGCCGCGCCGGAAATGCAGGGCGCGTTGCTGGATATTGACGCGGCCACGGGCAAGGTCGTAACTATCAGTGGTTGGCGGCTGGCCTGAGGGCCACACAAGCTCCCGACTGGAGGATTTCCCCATGCGCATCGCCACCCGTCTGATTCTTGCCCTTGCCTGCATTGGTCTGGCCGCCCAAGCCGCCCAGGCCGCGCCTGAGCGCACGGCCATCTATATGACCGTGGCCGGCCCCCTGGAAGTGGTGCGCGACGGCGCAGCCTCGACCGTGCTCCTTGGCGGACGCACCATCCATCAGGCCACCGGCGCGGCGCTCACCGCCCAGTCCTACATGAGCGTGGGCGACCTCGCCGACGGCTACGACGCCGTGCTTATCCGCCATGGCGTGGGCAACGCCGAATGTCCCATCACCTATGATCTGGTGGCCGTTGGCCGGGACAAAACCTACGCCGTCATTCCAGACATCACCAAGTGCTCGCGCATCCTCAACATCAATGTGGACGGCGACCGGCTCATGATTGTGACCGAGCGGCAAAACGGCCGCACCGAGATCATTGAGTACAATGACAAGCAGCGTCGTCGCCCCGACGCCAAACCCTAGGCGGTCTGCCCATGCGCGGTATCCTCGCTTCCCTTGTCTTGCTGGCCGCGCTCGCCCTTGGCGGCTGTGCCGATGAAACCGTTTACGACTGGCAAAAACCCCACGACACCTATCAGGTCGGCTCGTTTAGCCACGCCCAGAAGGCCGACGCGCTCAAGGCCAAGCTGGTCCAGAACGGCTTTGACAGCCGCATTGAAACCGACATCAAAAACGGCCAGTTTGCCCTCAATGTCCTGGTCGACGTCTACAACGCCCAGCCCGACACCGTGTCGCGCCTGGAGACTATCACCGGGACCAAGCCGCTGCTGCGCGGTAAAACGCCGTCCAAGACCACCTCGCCAGGAACGCCTGCTGCAAAGCCGGGAACGGCGCCGGCCTCGGGCCTCTGATCTTCGCCTAACCACCTGACCGCCTAAAGGAATCGCCGTGAACATCTTCGACGAACTCTCCTGGCGCGGCCTCGTCCATCAATCCTCCGACGAGGCCGAACTGCGCCAACACCTCAACACCCCCGGCCGCGTCATGTACTGCGGCTTCGACCCGACCGCCGACAGCCTGCACATCGGCAATCTCGTGCCGCTTTTGGCCCTGGCCCGCTTCGCCAAAGCCGGGCACAAGCCGCTGTTTCTCCTTGGCGGAGCCACCGGACTCATCGGCGACCCCAGCGGCAAGGACAAGGAACGCCAGTTGCGCACCGCCGACATGGTCGCTGCCTCGGCCGAAAAAATCCGGGCCCAGGCCATGGCTTTCTTCGAACGCCAGGGCGTGGCCGACCGCGTCACTCCGGTCAATAATCTCGACTGGACCCAGGCCATGTCCGTCATCGAGTTTTTGCGCGATACCGGCAAGCACTTCACCATCAACTATATGCTGGCCAAGGATTCCGTGAAATCGCGCATCGGCCGCGAAGATACCGGCATCTCCTACACCGAATTCAGCTACATGATCCTGCAATCCATGGACTTCGGGCATTTGAACCGAGCCATGGGCTGCACCTTGCAAATCGGCGGCGGCGACCAATTCGGCAACATCACCGCCGGCCTGGAACTCATTCGTCGCAAGACAGGCGCTCAAGCCTTTGCCCTCACCTTTCCGCTCATTACCACCGCCTCCGGAGCCAAATTCGGCAAAAGCGAAAAAGGGGCCATCTACTTAAATACCGCCCTGACCTCGCCCTATGCCTTCTACCAATACTGGATCAACGCCGACGACCGCGACGTCCTAAACTTCCTGCGCTATTTCACTTTCCTCGAGAAAGACGCCATCGACGCCCTGGCCGTCGAGATCGCCGAACGCCCGCATCTGCGCGCCGCCCAGAAAACCCTGGCCCGGGAAACCACCATCATGATCCACGGCCCAGACGAACTGGCCAAGGTCGAAGCCGTTACCGACGCCCTGTTCGGCGGCGGCGACCTGCACGCCGTGGATGCCGCCACCCTGCGCGCCGCCCTGGAAGCCGCGCCCGGCAAGAACTATCCGGCCCTGGCCGAACTGCCGCAATTGCCCAACCTCTTGGTCGATCTCGGCCTGTGCCCGTCGCTTGGACAGGCCCGCAAAGACATCAAAGCCGGCGGCATCTACCTCAATAATACCCGCGTGGCCGAAACCCAGGCCATCACCGCCGCCGACTGCCTCGGCGGCAACATCCTGCTTTTGCGCAAAGGGAAAAAGAACTACGGCGTCGTGACGCTGGGCGCATAGCCGGGGCGCTGCGCTGGGGCGCATAGCCGGGGCGCTGCCCCGGACCCCGCCGGGACGCTGTCCCGGACCCTGGCAGGGCGCTGCCCTGCACCCGCCGGGGGGATCATCCCCCCGGACCCCCGGATGGGGTGGCGGGAGTGGGGGAAGTGGGCCGGGAGAGAAGACGGCGGCGGGAAGCTGCCGAAGATGGGGGCGGAATTTGGCCCGATGATGCCGCCGCTGGCGCGGCAGGCTCATCAGGCCAAATTCCGCCCCCAACCTGCCCTCGGCCCCGAAACGGGGCCGACAGGTTCGAGGAAGAACAACCAGACAGGGTTGCCCGGGACAGGAAGGCGGACGCAACGCCTTGGGTACGGGGATTGGATGCAACACCCGGGGCCTGGGTTGGCTGGAAGGCCCAGCAAACGGGGCGAGGTTTTGGCAGGCGGCACTCCGGCAACATCTTGGGCGCTTGCCCGGCAAGGTGTTTCGAAGCGTTATACGAAATGCAGGTGAAACAGAGCTTCCCCTTGCAACCCCTTGAAAGTTTTTGGGGAGGGTGGGGGTCTGGGGGAGGGGACCCCTTTTTTCCAAAAAGGGGTCCCCTCCCCCAGGTCTTCCTCCCTCCACTCCACAGGAGCATTGCATATGATCGGGGCCTTAGCGCGGTTGGTGAAGATTGAGCATTCGGTATTTGCCTTGCCGTTTGCGTATATTGGCCTGTTTGTTGCGGCCGGCGGCTGGCCGGGCTGGCGTCCGTTTGTGCTGCTGACCGTGGCCATGGTGGCCATGCGGTCCTATGCCATGGCGGTCAATCGCTTGGCCGATGTGCGCTATGACCGGATCAACCCGCGAACGGCGGGCCGAGAACTGGTCACGGGCGAGGTTGGCTTCCGGGCGGCCTGGGCGTTCACGGCAGGCTCGGCCGTGGTCTTTGTGGCGTCCTGCGCCGGCTTGAATACGCTGTGTCTGGCGTTGGCTCCGGTGGCCCTGGTCTGGGGCGCGTTGTACAGTCTGACCAAGCGTTTCACCTGGCTGTGCCATTTCGTTTTGGGTTCGGTGCTGGGTCTGGCCCCGATTGCCGGCTGGCTGGCGGTCCGGCCGGAATTTGCCTTGCCGGCGCTGTTGTTCGGCTGCGGCGTGACCTGCTGGGTGGCCGGGTTCGACGTCCTGTATGCCTGCCAGGATGTGGACTTTGACCGCAGCCAGGGGCTGCATTCCATACCGGCAAAGTTCGGCGTCGGCACGGCCCTGGCCCTGGCCGCCTTTGCCCATGTGGATGCGGCGTTGTTTTATCTGCTGGCCGGCTATGCCGCCGGGCTGTCCTGGGTGTACTATGTGTTCTGGGGCGTGTGTTCGGCCGTGTTGCTCGTTGAGCACCGGCTCATTTCCGAGCACGACCTGTCCCGGATCAATGTGGCTTTTTTCACCCTAAACGGCATTATCGCGGCGCTGTTGGGGGTTGGGACGCTGTTGGCGGTTTTTTTACGGTAGGAGGCTGGCATGAAGGGACTGGTGCTCTTTCTCGTCCTGTTTTTCGGTGTCTGGGATCTGGTCTGGCTGCTGGCCGGCGTGGTCCAGACGCCGCCGTGGCGGCTTCGCCGGCAAATGGGGGAGAAGTCGCCGCAGCTCCTGGACGTGCGCACTGCCGGGGAATACGCCCTGTTTCACATCCCCGGGGCCATAAACCGGCCCGACGCCCTGGTCGTCCCCCCGGCGGCCCTGGGGCTTGATCCGAACCGTCCGGTGGTGGTGGTCTGCATGACCGGCCATCGCTCGCCCTTTGTGGCTCAAAAACTGGCGAAAGAGGGCTTTGACGCCTCCAACCTGACCTGGGGCATGCTTGGCTGGTTTGCCTCCTTTGGCAAAACCACCGCCGGCTCCACCCCCTAGCAATGCCGCCTCCCTTTTGCCCTGTCGAGGGGTCCGGGGGGATCATCCCCCCGGCGGGTCCAGGGCAGCGCCCTGGCGGAGAGGTGCAGGAGAGGCAGTGCCTCTCCTGCTGGGGTCTGGGGCAACGCCCCAGCCTGTGGACGGGCGGGCGGGGTTGGCCTATGGTGCGCCCGGCGGCCGGGAAGCCGCTCTAAGAGTTATGACGCCGATTATCGTGCTTTTTATGGCCGCGTTGGGCCTGTCGCTGTTTCTCACCCCCGTGGCCCGGTGGGTGGGGCGGCGTTTTGGCGTTCTGGCCATGCCCGAAGCGCGCAATATTCACGCCTCGCCCATGCCCCGAAGCGGCGGGCTGGCCTTGTTCCTGACTTTTTTCGCCTGTCTGGCCCTGGCTGGCTGGGTGTTGCCCGAGGCCGCGACAGCGGTGCTTTTTGATCGCACCATGTGTTTTGTCCTGGCGGGCGCGTGTCTGATTTTTGCCGTGGGCTTTGCCGACGACAAATGGACGCTGCCCTCCAAGTTGAAGCTCGCGGTCCAGGTGGCGGCGGCGTCCATCGCCTATTATGGCGGCGCGCGCATTGCGTCGTTTGCCCTGCCGGGCTTGTTCGTCATCCAGTTCGACATCTCGTCCTATCTGGTGACGGTCTTCTGGTTTGTGCTGCTGATAAACGCCATCAATCTTATTGACGGCTTGGACGGTTTGGCGGCCGGGGTGGTCTTTTTTGGCAGCGGCGTCCAGGCCGTCTTGGCGCTGATGCGCGGCGAACCGCATACGGCGGCGCTTTTTGCGGTCTTGTCCGGGGCGACGCTTGGGTTTTTGCGCTACAATTTCAATCCGGCCAGCCTGTTTCTTGGCGACGGCGGCAGTTATTTTCTCGGCTATATGCTGGCGGCCTTGTCGGTGTCCGGTTCGGTCAAGAGCCAGGTCGGGGCCACGCTCCTTATGCCGGTCATTGCCCTTGGCGTGCCGCTGCTCGACACCATCACCGCCCCCTTGCGGCGGTTCATGCGCGGCCGGGACATGTTTGAGCCGGACAAGCGCCATGTGCATCACAAGCTTTTGAGCCGGGGTTGGTCCCAGCGGAAGGTCGTGCTGTTTTTGTACGGCATCACCATTTTTCTGGCCTTGTCCGCCCTGGTGCTGGTCAATTTGCGCAATGCCCCAGCCGGCGTCTTTTTGCTGGTTGTCGGCGCGGCCCTGGTGCTCTTGGTGCGAAAAGCCGGCTATTTCAGCTATTTTGCCGTGGACAAGATTTTCGGCTGGCTGCGCGACGTGTCTGATGACACCGGCATTGCCCGAGGTCGGCGGACGTTTCTGCACTATCAGATCGAAATTTCCCAGTCCCGGGATCTGGCCGAGTTGTGGACGCGCATGACCGAGGCGCTGGAGCATCTGCGCTTTGACCTGGCCGAGATGGTGCTGTCCGGGGCCGGGACCGGGTCGTGCCGGATTGCGCCGGACCTGCCTGGAGCGGCCGGCACGGATGGGGTCCCGGTGTTCCGGTGGCGACGCGAGGGCGCGGCCGCCTCGGACCGGGAGCTGTTGTGTTCGCCGGCGGTGATGAAGCTTGAACTGCCGCTTCTGGCCAAGTCCGGCCAGCCGCTGGGGGCTTTGTGGCTGGTCAAGGACGTGGCAGCCGATCCGCTCAATGAATTCACCCTGCGCCGGGTGGAGAATCTGCGCCGCACCGTGACCGCTGCCCTGGAGGGGCTGGCTGTCTCGCCATGAGGGTGCTCCAGGTCGGCAAGTTTTATCCGCCGGACCCGGGCGGGGTGGAGACGGCCAGCCGGCAGACGGCGGTGGCCCTGGCCAGCCTGGGCATAGCCAGCGAAGTGCTCTGTTTTGCCGGGCCGGGACCCTATGACGACGCCGGCGGGCTGGTGCCGGTGACCCGGGCTCCGGTGCTGGCCACCCTGTCTTCCCAGCCGGTTTCCCTGGCCTATATCACGGCGCTTCGGGCCATGGCCCCGCACTTTGACGTGTTCCACGTCCATTGCCCCAATATTTTGGCCGCCCTGGCCCTGTATCTGGTCCGTCCCCGGGGCAAGGTCGTGCTCCACTGGCACAGCGACGTCATCGGCAAGAAGGCGCTTTTGGCCCTGGTCCGCCCCTTGGAGACCTGGCTGTGCCGTCGGGCCGATCTGGTCATCGGCCCCACGGCCGTCCATTTGACGGCCTCCGACCGGGCCGGGGAGTTTGTTGGCAAGGGGGCGGTGGCGCCGTTTTGCGTGGACGAGACCATGGCCGGGCCGAAGCTCGCCGATCCGGCCGGCGTGGCCGCCATCCGGGCGCGTTTTGGCGGACGTCGCCTCATTTTCGCCCTGGGCCGGCTGGTGCCCTACAAGGGCTTTGCCGTACTGGTGGAGGCGGCCAAGTCCTTGCCTGAGGAGGCGGTGGTGGTCATCGGCGGCGGCGGTCCCCTGGCCGGGGCGCTTGCCCGGCAGATCGAATCGGCCGGGCTTGGCGAGCGGGTGGTCCTGGCCGGGCGCATCCCGGATGCGGCGCTCTCCGATTGGTTTGCCGCCTGCGATATATTTTGCCTGCCGTCGGTTGCGCGGGCCGAGATGTTCGGTATTGTCCAGCTGGAGGCCATGGCCTTTGGCAAGCCGGTGGTGTCCACGGCCATTGCCCGGTCGGGCGTGCCGGCGGTCAACCGCGACGGGGTGACCGGGCTTCTCGTGCCGCCGGGCGACGCTGCGGCCTTGGGCGCTGCGTTGGTCCGGCTCGTTGGCGATGCGGCCCTTTGCCGACAGTTGGGCGCGGGGGGGCTGGCCGCCGTGGCCGGACCCTATTCCCCGGCCGCCGTGGCCCAGGCCCTGGGCCAGGCCTATGCCTGTCTGGACAGGGGCGCGTCGCCAGGGCTATAAGGCGGGCAAACCCCTAAAGGAGTCTGCCATGTCCGACCAGAAATGCGCCTGCCCGTGCGCGTCGTATGCCCCCATGACCTGGATTGCCGGCGCGCTTGGCGCTTTGTTTGTCCTTTTCATGTTCTTCGAGGCCACCACCATCCGCTGGTGGATCATGCTGCCCATCGCCATCATCAGCCTGTATCTGTTCCACGTGCAGCGCGGCCAGACCTCCGGTTGCGAGAAAAGCGCCTGCTGCTGGGGTTTCTGGCTGGTCATCGCGGCCGTTGTGCTGCGCGACATGTGCCTGTCCGGCCAGCTTGTGGCCGCCTATTGCCGCCTGACTGCGGCTGGTCTGCCGCTGCACGGCTAGCGGAGCCGCTGTGACCCTGCCGCATTATCGCCGCATCGGCCCCGGGGCCACCGAGTCGGGCCACGACCGGTTTGCCGTGGTCGATGCGGCCTTGCTGGCCCAAAAGGCCCGGGATGCGGCTGAAAGTCCCCGGCTGCGGGCGATGCACCGCTTCCACGCAACCGACGCCGACAATCCCCATCGCATGGTCAACACGCTGCAACCCGGCAGCTATGTGCGTCCCCACCGGCATCTGTCGCCGGCCAAGTCCGAGTCTTTTGTGTTGCTGGCCGGGAGCCTGGGGCATGTGGCTTTTGCCGACGACGGCAGCTTTGGGGCCGCGGACTGCGTGGTGTTGTCCCGGGAGTCCGGCCTCCTGGCCATCGATATCCGTCCCGGGGTCTGGCATACCGTGTTTGCCCTGGTTCCGGACACGGCGGTCTTTGAAGTCAAGCCCGGTCCGTATCTGGCGGTTGACGACAAGGATTTCGCCGTCTTTGCCCCGGCCGAGGGCGACGCAGCCGCAACGGGCTATTTGCAGCGGCTGGAGGCCCGGTTTCGGGAGTTGGTCGGATTGCCAAAGCTTGGCTGGAAGGGGTGACCGTGCGACCCGGCGGCCGGAGCGGGTGCTGTCCGAGTATCGGGGTTGGCGTGTGTCGGGTCACGAAATGCGTTTGTGCGATACACAGGACAACACGCAAGAATAGTAACGTTTTAAACTAGACTATCGTATGTTTTCTGGGACGCCGCACGAGTCGACCGGACAGCCTGCCAGCGCCATGAACCCCTTGAAAAAGTTCTCCCGTTGAGGGGTCCGGGGGGATCATCCCCCCGGTGGGGTCCGGGGCAAAGCCCCGGCCGCCGGAGGCCTCTTCCCTTTCAGGCGAAATTATTCAGCCCAGAGGACGCGATTGCGGCCGCTTCGTTTGGCCTTGTACAGGGCGGCGTCGGCAGCGGCCAGCATGGCGTCCACCGAGGCGTGGGGTTTGTCGCAGATGCCAAGGCTGATGGTGACGCCGACGGAAGCCTTGCCGGCCTTGGCCTTGGAGCGTTCGATGCTGTTTCGCAGATCGTTAAAGACGTCCATGGCCTGCTCGCCGGCCAGCCCCCGGGCCAGGACGCAGAATTCCTCGCCGCCCAGGCGGGCCACCACGTCATGTCCCCGGAACCGGTTGGCCAGACCTTGGGCCACGTGCTTGAGCACCTCGTCGCCCACGCCATGGCCGTAGGTGTCGTTGACTTTCTTGAAATGGTCGATGTCGATCATGGCCAGGGTCATGGGCGACTCGCCCCGGCAAAGTTGATCGTGGAGCGCCTTGGCCGCGTCGAAGAAATGGCGGCGGTTGTACAGGCCGGTCAGGGGGTCGCGGATGGAGGTTTCGCGCAGCTTTTGGATGTATTCGAGCATCTCCAGGTTCTGCGTCACCCGGCAATAGAATTCCTCGCTGGAAAACGGCTTGTTGAGAAAGTCGTTGGCTCCGTTTTTGATGAAGCGGGCCGACAGGATGGTGTTGCCGTAGGCGGAGATGCCGATGACGGCCAGTTCGTCCTTGCGGTGCAGCCGCCGGATGCGCCGGGTCAGTTCCACGCCGTCCATGCCGGGCATGAAGTAGTCGGTGATGACCACCCGGATTTCCGGATGGCGGGTGAGGACGTCAATGGCCCGGTCGCCGGTGTCGGCCTCGTGGACGATGAATTCATGGGCCTCAAGCAGGCGCATGAGATGGCGGCGCACGGTGGAGGAGTCGTCCACCACCAGGACCTGGATGAATTTATTCAGTGAAATCCGGCGGACCAGGGAGCACAGGTAGTCGAGGCTGTCCGGGGATTCCTTGGAGACGTAGTCCACGACCTTTTTTGACCAGATGCGGTCGCGCACCTCGGATTGGACATCGCCGGTGAAAACGATGGACGGGATGCCCTTTTGTATAACGTAATCCACAATGCGGCCATCGGCGGCGTCAGGCAGGTGCAGGTCGAGCAGGGCGACGAAGTAGTTGTGGTTGTCGGGATTCTCTTCGATAAGGTAACGGGCTTCTTCAAAGTTGGAGGCCCAACAGGCATCAAAGAAAAGTTCGTCCTCAATCTTGCGGATGAGAATGCGGGCAAAGACCTTGCTGTCTTCAACAATGAGGACTTTTTCCATGTGCTACAACCAATGGAAAGGCTGGACACTCGTGAGCTTAATCTGATCCCGGAGAAAAGGCCAGAGACAGACGATGGTATTTTCTATTGATCCGGAGCAGGTGGGCGTCCCGGCCGGGCTGGCGGTGTCTTTTTTTTGACGGTTGGCTGTCTCGTTGCGTATGCGGATGTCGCGGATGAACACGAACTCGCAAGGAATGATGCCGTGATGCCGGTTTCCCCCATCCATCTGGCTGCGTCCCTGGCCCAGGAAGGCAGTCTGGTTCTGACCCGGGAGCCGTCGCGTACCCTGGTCGAAGGGCTGGCTGTGGGCGTGGCGGTCTTTGATGCAAGGCGACGGTTGTTGCGCGGCAACAGCCTGGCCCGGGAAGTCCTCTCGCGCGGCGCCGAGAAGAGCTGCCACCGGCTGTTGCGCGGCTATGCCGACCCCTGCCCTGATTGCCCTCTGGCCACCGGCCAACCGGCCGCCACGGCAGCGGTGGCCTGCGTGGGGTTGGGAGAGGAAGGCTGGGGGGGCGTGGTGAGCGTGTTTGAGATGCCTGCGCCGTCTGGGATGGACCTTGATGTCATGCAGGTTCTAGAGCACACGCCGACAGCCGTTTATCTGGTGGATCGGGAATTTGTGGTGCGCTACGTCAACCGGGCCTTTGTGCGGCTGCATGGCTGCAGCGCCGCCGATTTTCTCGGTCGCCCTCTGAGCCAATGCATTGATTCGAAAGTATTTGCCCGGTTCCAAACATCGGCGCTTGGGGCCATGGCCACAGGCATCGTCAGCGAGGAGGAGATACAGCTTTGCCTGGACGGCCGGGAAGGCTTTTTTCTGGCTGCCCGCATTCCCTTGTCCCTGGGCGGGGTGGTGCAAGGGTTGTGCGGGATGCTCACCGACATCACCGATCATAAAACGACCGAGCGGGAATTGAGTGAAAGCCGGCGGCGGTATCAGGCCATGGTCGAGGACCAGACCGAGCTGGTGCTGCGCCTTGATCCGGAGCTTCGCCAGGTGTTCGTCAACAGGAATCTGGCCGCACTGGCGGGGATGCCGGTGGAAGCGCTTGTGGGGAGGAGTTTTGACGAGCAGTTGCCCCCGGCCGAGGCCGGCATCATGCGTCGCCGCCTGCTGGCCCTGACTCCCCGCAAGCCGGTGTGTGAACTGCGCCATGCGTTGATGCTGCCCTCGGGCGAGGTGCGCCGGTTGAGCTGGACGGTGCGGGCCATCTTTGACGAGGCCGGGCGCATCGGTGAATATCAGGCCATGGGCCGGGATGTGTCGGCCTACTGGCACATGGAGCGGGAGCTGCTTCGCAGCGAGGCCAAGTACCGCGACATTTTCGAGCACTCCGCCGAGGGCATTTTCCAGTTTGAGCCAAGCGGGGCCATGGCGGCCTGCAACCCGGCCCTGGCCCGCATCCTGGGCTATCTCTCACCCGGGGATGTGGTGCGGGAGCAGGGTGATTTTTTCCAGCGGATATTGCTTCGGCAGGAAGATCGGTTGGAGTTTTTGCGGCTGTTGGCCAGAAACGGCCGGGTCTATGATTTCGAGCTGCCGGTCATGCGGCGCGACGGCCGCACGGCCTGGTTGTCCCTCAACGCCCGGGCTGTCCTCGACGAGGCCGGCCGGCTGGACCGGGTGGAGGGAGCGGCCCGGGACATCACCGACCGCAAGCGGGCCGAGGGGGAACGGATGCTCCTGGTTTCGGCCGTGGACCAGAGCGCCGAGGGCTTGGTCATTGTCAGCCGGGATTTTCGGTTGGAGTATGCCAATCCGGCCTTTGCCCAGATCGTGGCCGGCGGCCAGGGGGCGGTTGGGCGCGAGGAGTTGGAAGGACTCCTTGCCCCGTTTTTGAGCGAATCCGTGCGCAAGATGCTGGCCTTGGGGCTGCGCTGGTCGGGGCGGCTTCGCCTGACGCGGCCGGATGAGGCCGAGGTTGTGGCCGAAGGCCTGATCTCGCCGGTGCGCGACAGCGACGGGGAGGTGGTCAACCATATCCTTCTGGTGCGCGACATGACCTACGAGTTGGAACTCGAACGGCGGCTGCGGCAGTCGGAAAAGCTCGAAGCCATCGGCGTGCTGGCCGCCGGCGTGGCCCACGATTTCAACAACATCCTGACGCCGATACTGCTCAATACCGAAATGATCCTGTCCGATATCGTCCCCGACCACCCGCTCTTTAGCCCGCTTAGCGATGTGGTGCGGGCCTCGGAGCGGGCCAGGGATCTGGTGCGCCAACTGTTGATGTTCAGCCGCCAGGGAGAAATCACGGTGTCGGAACTGCCCATCGGGCCGCTGGTCAAGGAAACGGTCAAGCTCATCCGGGGCATGGTGGACGCCCGGGTGGAGGTGCGCCAGATTGCGCCTGACGCACCGCTTTGCGTGCGGGCCGATCCGGCCCAGATCCATCAGGTGCTGGTCAACCTGTGCCTGAACGCCGCCCAGTCCATGCCCGAAGGCGGCGTCATGCACGTCGGGTTGGCTGCCGTGCCCGCGCCGCCCCGGCCCGAAAGCGGCG
This sequence comes from Desulfovibrio sp. TomC, assembly GCF_000801335.2. Taxonomy (NCBI): domain Bacteria; kingdom Pseudomonadati; phylum Thermodesulfobacteriota; class Desulfovibrionia; order Desulfovibrionales; family Desulfovibrionaceae; genus Desulfovibrio; species Desulfovibrio sp. TomC. Next base: position 26,677 of record NZ_JSEH01000011.1, on the reverse strand, counting down.
TCATTGCCGCCGGGATGCCCCTGGCCCGCCTCAGTCCCGGCCCCTACGTGCGGGTCTGGGTGGCCGATACCGGCTACGGCCTGGCCCCGGACATCGCCGAGCGCGTGTTCGAGCCGTTTTTCACCACCAAAAAGCCCGGCCAGGGCACCGGCATGGGCCTGGCTGCCGTCCACGGCATTGTCAAAAGCTGTGGCGGTGCGGTGCTGCTTTCGAGCACGCCCGGCCAGGGCAGCCAGTTTACGGTGTACCTGCCCCTCGTTACCCGCCCGGCCTAGGGCTGGGTCCATGATTTATGGCGCGGGTATTTGGGGCAGCACCTTGAAATAGTTCAGCTTAGTTGAGCGGCACGTCCAGGAGCTCGTAGCCTTGCCAGCCCGGGCCGTCGAAATGCCACCATTCGCTCGGCAGCGGATCGAATCCGGCCTTGGCCATGGCCGCTTCCAGGCGCTTGGCATTGGCCCGGGCCGCCGGGTCGCCGCCGGCATAGTCGCGCCGGGCCTTGTCGGTGAAGTCGTCAAAGCCGGACGGCATGGGCAGTTCCTGGCCGGCGGCGTCCACCAGGGTCAGGTCCACGGCCGCGCCCCGGTTGTGCTTGGAACCTGTGGCCGGCTTGCCGTCTTTTTCCACCGGCTTGGCCACCCAGTCCTCGTTTGGCACCAAGGCCCAGAACTTCTTCTGGATGGAAAAAGGCCGATAGCAGTCGTAGACTTTGAGTCCCAGGCCTTGGGCCTTGAGATCGGCCTGGGCCGCGACCAGCCGTTTGGCCACGTCGGCGCGCAGGAAGCAGCGCGGGGCCGGATACACGGCCACATGGGTGAAATTGTCCGGGGTGGCGTAGCGGATGTCGAGCTTGATATCCGGGGCAATGGCGGTGATGTCGACCAGGCCGGCCTCGGCCGGCGTGGCCTGGGCCATGGCCGGGACAGCCGGGGCGAGGAGGGCGGTGGCCGCAAGGGCGGCCAGCAGCCAACGGGAAAGGCGGCAGGTGGGCATGGGAGGACTCCTTTTGGGGGGTACAATGCCTGCTGCCCGACTGGTGTCAATATCGTGGGAGGCATATTTTCCTGCGTGGTCTCACTGCCGCCCGATCTATCGGGTTGACGTTCAATCCTTGCGGGGCCATAAGAGCCTAAGGTCACCTCTTTTGCGGCGGCCCATATTACCCAGGAGGAACGCGCCTATGAGCGAGCGCACCGGTCTTATTACCTTTCTTGGCGGCGGCCTGACCCTGTCCGGCGCCCCGGTCGGCGTTGGAGCCGCAGCCCCGGATTTCACCGTCCTGACCAACGAACTGGCCCCGGCCAAGCTGGGCGACTTCACGGAAAAGGGACTCATCCTCATTGCCGTACCGTCCCTGGATACGGCCGTGTGCGATCTTGAGGCCCGCAAATTCAACAAGGAAATGGCCAGCCTTGCCGGCAAGGCCAAGGCCCTGGTCATCAGCATGGACCTGCCCTTTGCCCAGAAACGCTGGGCCGAGGCGGCCGGCGTCACCAACATCGTGACCCTGTCCGACCACCGCGACGCCTCCTTCGGCCTGGCCTACGGCCTGTTGATCAAGGAACTGCGCCTGCTCGCCCGGGCCGTGCTGGTCCTTGGGGCCGACCGCAAGGTGGCCTACATGGAGCTTGTCCCCGAGGTGACCCATGAGCCGGACTATGCCGCCGCCCTTGCGGCCTTGGGCAAGGTCTTGTAGAGACGGCCTGTCCGCCCAAGAGGCGGTCGCAGGTGCGACCATGAATACTGTTTCCTCTCGGTGCCGACGCCTGCGGGCGTCGGCCCTTTTTGCGGCTCTGGCCCTGGTGGTCCTGATTGCCGGCTGTGCCGGCCAGCAGGCCACGGTGACGCCCTCGGTGGTTGTCGAACCTGAAGCCCTGGGCCGCGGCGTGGAAGTCTCCACCGTGGTCAAGGATGCCCGGCCAAGCGCCGAGGTGGGGTTGTGCAACCCGGCCTCGTCCATGAGCGGCAAGCTCTCGACGGCCTGCGATCCGTCGCCGGCCATGCATACTGCCGTGGAAAAGGGCCTGCGCGACAAGGGGTTCACCCCGTCGCCGGCCCGGGAATCGGTGGTGCGCACCCTCACCGTGGAACTGGCCGAACTGGCCTACAAGCCCCGCCAGGAAGGGACCCAGCTGGCGGCCCGGGCTGTGGCCGTGGTCAATGTCACGGCGGATAACAACGGCCAGAAGCTGACCCGGCGCTATGAGGCCGAAACGGTCTGGAAGCTGCCGGCCGAAGGGGTCGAACCGGAGTTCGACAAGCTGTTGAGCATGACCGTGTCCAAGGCCTTAAGCCGCATGGCGTCCGATTACGAGCTGATCCATTTCATGGAAAAGACCATCCTGCGCACGCGGGAAATCAAGTAATCCGGCCCGGACCGCCGCGCGCGGTCCGGGTTATTCCGTTTCAAACGGCCGCCAGACGGCCCCATCCGGCGGTTCCCTCCGCCGCAAAAGGATCACCGCCCCATGGCCCTTTCCGTCGGCATCGTGGGTCTGCCAAACGTCGGCAAATCCACGCTTTTTAACGCCCTGACCAAAGCCCAGAACGCCCAGGCCGCCAACTACCCCTTTTGCACCATCGAACCCAACGTGGCCGTGGCCCCGGTGCCCGATCCGCGTCTGACCGCCCTGGCCGAACTGGTCAAGCCGCAGCAGGTGCTGCCGGCCACGGTGCGCTTCACCGACATCGCCGGCCTCGTGGCCGGGGCCAGCAAGGGCGAGGGTCTGGGCAACAAGTTTCTGGCCCACATCCGCGAAACCGAGGTCATCATCCACGTGGCCCGGGCCTTTGAAGACCCGGACGTGGTCCATGTCTCCGGCTCGGTGGACCCGGCCCGGGACATCGACGTCATCGACACCGAGCTGATTCTGGCCGACGCCCAGATCCTGGAAAACCGGCTCGACCGGATGATCAAGCAGACCAGGGCCAGCAAGGACCGCGATCTGCTTGAGAAGGTCGAGGCCGGCAAACGCCTGCTGGACCACCTCATGGCCGGCAAACCGGCCATTTCGGTCGAGGGCGCGGACACCCCGGGCATGATCGCCCTCATTGAGGAGATTCGTCCGCTTTCGGCCAAGCGCGTCATCTATTGCGCCAACGTGGCCGAGAACGACATCGGGAAGGACAATCCCCTGGTGGACAAGGTGCGGGCCGTGGCCGAGTCGCGGGGCGCTGAGATGGTGGTGGTGTGCGCGCGGATGGAAGAGGATCTGGCCGGGCTTTCCGACGAGGAGCGCCTGGAATTCCTCGCCTCCTACGGGCTGACCGAATCCGGCCTGGACCGGGTGGTGCGGCTGGCCTACCACACCCTTGGCCTGATCAGCTTTTTCACCGCCGGTCCCAAAGAGGTCCGGGCCTGGACCATCACTGCCGGCGTCAAGGCCCCGGCCGCTGCCGGCGAGATTCATTCCGACATCGAGCGCGGTTTCATCCGGGCCGAGGTCATCGCCTTTGACGACTACACCAAGCACCTAACCGAGGCCAAATGCCGGGCCGCCGGCGTCCTGCGCCAGGAAGGCAAGGACTACGTCATGGCCGACGCCGACGTGGTGCACTTTCTGTTTAACGTCTAGTTTGTTCGATGCCGCCGCCCGTCCAGCCATGGGGTTGGACGGGCTTTTTTTGGGGGCCGGGAGTTGCACTCCTGCGCAATTGACGGCCAGACGATACGATCCATCCGCATGACGTCTCCCCAGGCGGGTGCCGAGGGGAGGACGTCCTCCCCCCGGCGCGTCCGGGCCAGCGCCCCGATCAGGCCTTCTCTTCCCCCGCCTCACGCAACAAAATAGCCAAGGCATTGACCGTGGCCCCGGCCAGGGCCGAGCCGCCTTTGCGCCCTTTGATGGTGATCCAGGGGAAATCCGCCCGGGTCTGGAGCAGGGCCTTGGATTCGGCGGCATTGACGAAGCCGACGGGCATCCCGATGACCAGGGCCGGGGCCGGCGTGCCGCCGTCGATGCGCTTTAGGAGGCGCAGAAGCGCGGTCGGGGCATTGCCGATGACGAAAATGAGCGGTCCCGGCAGATCCAGGGCGAAGTCCACGGCCAGGGCGGCCCGGGTGGAATTGGCGGCCTTGGCGGCCGCTACGACAGCCGGTTCGTTCATGAAGCAGCGCACGGTGCAGCCAAAGGGTTCCAGACGGCGCGGCGGGATGGCGCAGCGGGCCATTTCAGTGTCGGTGATGATCGTCGCCCCCTGGTCCAGGGCGGTCAGGCCGGCTTCGACCGCGCCGTCGGAAAACCGCACGAGGCTTGGCAGTTCAAAGTCGGCGGTGGTGTGGATGAGCCGGCGCACGATGGCCCAGTGGGGGCCGGAAAAGGGCCGCGGCTCTGGGACCTCGGCATCGATGATGGCCAGGGATGCGGCTTCTATGGCTTCCGGGGCGGTAATGGGCAGGATGCGGGTTGTTTCGGGCATGGGCCACCTCTTGCGGGCATGATAGACGGCATCGGCCGTTGGGCCAAGCCGGGAAGCAGGATATTTTGAGTTGACAAGTAGCACGAAATTTAATTTAAGACGAAATAGCAACTATGTAATTTTATAAATAGATCGAGAAAAGAGGATGACATGAATAAATTGACGACGGCTACGCTGTGCGCCGGGGCGCTGGTCCTGGCCCTGGTCGGAGTGGCGACGGCTCATGAAACCGTGATCAAGCCCGGGGCGGCGTCGACTGTTCCTGGCAAGGCGGTGCCATTTGGGGTGCATTCGGCCCATGTGTTCATTGAAAGCGAGGAGTTGGAAACGCCGGCGGATGTCCAGGCGTTTGTCTTTGTCGATGGCAAGGCCGTCCCGGTGTCGTTGGCGGCCGATCAAAAGGCATTGACCTTTACTGGTGAGGCGACCTTTGCCAAGCCTGGAACCGGGATTATCCTGGTCAACCGGCTGCCGCAGGTCTGGAGCCTGACGCCGGAGGGCATGAAGAAAGGAACGAAAAAAGAATTGCCGGGCGCGACCAGGAGCAATCTGTACGAGAAATTTGCCAAAGCCCTGGTGGCGGTTGGCGACCAGACGGCCGGGTTCGACACGGTGGTCGGCCAGCGTCTGGAACTGGTGCCTCTGACCGATCCGGCCACGGTGGCGGTCGGGCAGGACCTGGCCGTCAAGGTGCTCTACGACGGTCAGCCGACCCCGGCCACAGTGCTCGCCACCTATGACGGCTTCACCAAGAACCCCAACACCTACGCCTATTACACCGAGACCGACGATACCGGGGCGGCCAAGGTGCGCATCACGCATCCGGGATTGTGGCTGGTGCGCACCGAGATGAAAGGCGCGCCGGCTGATGGGGCGGTCGATCAGGAAGTGTTGCGTTCGACCCTGACCTTTTTTGTGAAGTAAGGTGCAACAATGTTCCGGATGCTTGTGGTGTTGACGTTGGCGGCGGCGGCGACTGTCTGGCACCCGGTTGCTGCGGCCGCCCATGGCGTCGGCTCACGCGAGGCGGACCCGGGTGTGGCCCGGGCCATGGTGTTTCTCTACGCCGATGGGGACCCCATGGCTTTTGCCCAGGTCCAGGTGACCGGCCCGGATGGGGCGGTCTACCAGAGCGCCCGTACCGACGGTCGGGGAGGCTTTGCCTTCCTGCCGTCGGGGCGTGGCCTGTGGCAGGTGGCCGCTTCCGACGGCCAGGGGCATCGGGCCGTGCGGAACGTGACGGTGGAGCTTGGGGCCGAGAAGGCCGACGGGACCGGGCCGGTTGGGGCGCGGGGAGGGCCATCGGCGACTTTGGCTGCGGGCGTGGCCGGGGCTGGCGCGGCGGGCGCGTTGGGGACGAGTGCCGGCATCGGTCCGGGCTGGCGGGATGTCGCCCTGGGCCTCAGTCTGTTGGCCAATCTGGCCCTCGGGGCGAGGTGGTGGCGACGCCGGGCGTCCTGTTCTCCTTATTAGCGCAAAAAGCCTTTCAACTTCGCGAGTTGGCTCAGTCTTGCGGGAAAATTGCGACAATCTCAATTTTGATCTTGATTCTTAATTTCAATTGATCTAGAAGCGATTCCAACACGTCGACGCAAACCGACGGTACGGGTGGCCGCCACAACCGGTGGCGTCTGGACGCGGCCACCGGCCCGATACCCAGGCAAGCCGGCCGGGACCTCTCCCGGCAAGCCATAGATCGCATCCCACACAACCTCCACAACCCTCCAACCAACCCCACGACAGCGGCCGGAACTTGTGCAAGTTCCGGCCGTTTGTTTTGTTGGGTAAAATGTGGTAAGTTGAATTATTCATTTAGTTAAGCACTGCAAAAGTAATGGTCTGGCAACGATAATGGCAAAGGAGTGGATGATACTTTAAAGTGATGAAGTTAGCTTTGTTGCCGGAATTTGTAACGGTGGGAAAATGTGCCGCAAATAGTTGTCTGAATTTGTTGATTTTTAGTTTGGAGCGCAAATACAGCATTCTCCCGTTTTATTGTATCCGCCAAATGCGATGCAGGGTCCAGTGTCTGAGGTTATCCTACAATATTGATACCCTTGTGCTATTGTTTTTGAGATGAGTCTGCCGTTACTGCACGAGCAGGTTCCTGCTCCAGTTTGCCCTCCGTCAGAACAAACGGCAACGGTTTGCACGGCTGGGCCTGTTGGGCCTTGTGGTCCGGTCGCTCCCGTTGGACCTTGCGGACCTGTGGCTCCAGCATTGCCATCGTTGCCTTTCTTTGCCAGGAGTGTCCATTGGAGGGGGTATGTGTTCGGTTGATTGCCCTTGTTCTCATTTTTCAGACTAAACCAACTTGAGCCTGCATAGAAAACAACGTCGTGAGCTGAATACTTTTGGCTGATGCTCCAGTCTCCTTTGAAAGTCATAAATGCCGTGCTGATAACATAGAATCCATCTGTCGCATGGATTTTGTTTGGCATAGTTGCGATCAGTATTGTGAGAAAAAGGGTGAATATAATTGACAAAGATGCTATTTTTGTTGTTTCCATAGGTATACCTGTCTGCATGAGTGGCCTTATGTATGTATAAAATCAATTAGTTGCATCGCAAATATTTAAAGTAGAGCGCTGAAGGGAGCACAAGAGGATTGCGGCAAGTAATCGTATTTTGATATGCAACTGTCAATCATTTGGTGTTGGTTATAGGTTATCCTTGTTTTTGTCAATCAGCTGCGCCGAGGATGTTGACTTGTGAGCTGCGTGGGCGGGAATATGCGCTGAAATGGTTGGAGTTCAGAACTCAGCCATCCACCGATAGGAGCTTATGTCCGACCTCTCCCCCTGCCTGTCCTGCGCCGTCGATTATCTGACCTTTCTGGTCCGGTATCCGTCCTTTGACGCCCTGTATTGGGATTGCCGCTACGGCTTTTGGGCTGTGCCTGTGGCCTTGCTGGTCGGCTGGCCGCGCCAGGGCCGCTCCTTGGTCCGCTGCCTGGGCCGGGCTTTTGTTGCCGCCATGGCCCTGCTCGTGCCGCTCAACCTGTACCGGGGGTTTCCGGTCCCGGCCTGTGAGGGGCTCATTGCCCTGACCGGGCTGACCGGTCTTTTGGCCGCACTCACCTGCTCTCTGGCCCGGCTGGCCTGCCGCCGGCCTGTTGCCACGGCGGCCCTGGTCGTGGTCGTGCCGCTGGCCGGGGTGGCCTGGAGCGTATTCACCCTGGCCGGGGATTTCGCCCGCTGGCCTGCCCATCTGCTCGGAGCGCCCATGACCAGCCTGGAGCAGGCCGTCAATCGGGGCGATCTGGCCCGGGCGGCCGAACTGGCGGCGGCCGGAGCATTGGCCGCCCCGCGCGCGCCCCACGCCGTCCCCTATGCCGTCCAGGCCGTCACAGGCTGGGGCGATCCGGTCAACACGCTGCGATTGCTTGGTGCCTGGGGTGCCGATCTGGACGCGGCGGCTCGCGGCGGCACGGCCCTTATGGCGGCGGTTCGGCTGGGGGATATCCGGATTGTGCGGTTTTTGCTGGAAGCCGGCGTTGCTCCAAACCGCCAGGACGCCGCAGGCCGCACCGCCCTGCACAGCCTGCAACCAGTCCACCCGGAGCCGCTCGACAAGACCGTGCTCGACCGGGACGATCCGGCGGCCATTGCCCGGCTGCTTTTGGCCTACGGAGCCGATCCGGCCATCCTTGACCAGGGGGGCAAAACTCCGGCCGGGGCCGCCCGCGACCGGGGCCTTGCCGCTGCGGCAGCGGTCCTGGAGGCGGCCCCGCCCCCGGCCGCAGCACCATGACCCTGCGGCCCTGCGGGTCACTGTTTTCCTGGAGCACACGCACCGCTTTCTCGTGCCCTCCGCCAGCCTCCTCCAAAAAATGACGCCGCCACCGCTTGGCCAAACAAAACCCGGGGCAGGACATGGCGTCCCGCCCCGGGTGGTTCACTGTCTTTGTCCTGTCGCCGCACCGCTTCGGCACTACGACCTCAAACCGGGATGAGGCCATCCCGGTCAGGCGCGACCGTTACTTCCAGCCTGATTCCTTGTCGCAGGCGGCCTGTTCGGTCGGATGCGTCTTTTCCCAGGCCGAAATGGACAGGGTTTCGTTGTCGTCCATCTTGTTGTTCATGCAGGTGCAGTATTTGGTGATGACTTCAATGGAGACTTTTTCATCCTTGTTGTCGGCAATACATTTGGCCACCCATTTGGCGTCGTCCGAACCGGCAAAGGCCAGGGTGGTCGCACAAAGAGAAGCAAGAATGGTGAGCGTCAACAATGCGTTCTTCAATTGAAAAGCCTCCATGAAATAGTGTTTTGTAATGCTGTTGCTTGTCCGTCAGAATCATACGAACACCGAGAAGCATGGGTTTCTGTTCTGGTTAGATTGTCTGGCGCACGACACTTTGAATTGTGACTGCATCTTGTCCGGATACAACGCCTGGACAGTCCCCGATGGTTTCCTCCATCACACAGGAATCATGATCGGGCAAGTGTTTTTTTAATTGAACTTATTGCATGTTTAACTGTTTTAATGGTAACAATGAAGAGTGCTCGTCGCCACGCACGTGTACACAACCATGGCGCCAGAGAACTGTTGGCTAAAAAGGCCACACGAGAGCGTCGGCCCTGCCGACGTTTAATCGCCAGGGGCCGCTGTCGGGCTTGGTTCGGCCTGGCGCAGGGCGCTTAAGAATCCATCCGGGTCGGCCGGGCTGACGACCAGGGCATAGCCCAGGCGGGTGGGCACATAGACCGCCCGGGCCTTGTCCGTCACGAAGACCAGCGCCTTTTCCCCGTCGACGAGCCGGTACCAGCCGGCGGCCAAGCCCGGCAGCCCGACGCCGTTGGTGCGCCATTTGAGGCCCTTGGGGCCACCCGCCCCAAGATTGAGGCGCATGGCCCCGGCCACGTCCACCTGGCCCAGCGGGATGTCGCGGCCGTAGAACCCGCCCCGGGCGGTCAGCATCCCCTGGCGCAGCGCAATCTCGGCGGCGGCAGCGCCGTTTATCATGTGGGAAAGAAAGAAAAAAAGCCCCACCCACAGGATGAGCATCCCGCCAAAGAGCGCCGTCAGCCAACCGGTTTTGAACGCCGCCGGCGCCAGCGGAAAGACCTGCCCCCATTCCATGCCTGCCTCCGGGCGGCGGCGAGCCCGTCCGCCGCGTGTTTTGCCTAATGTGTGGCCCAAGCCGTATGGTTTGGCAACCGCTGCTGCGCCTCGAACCGGTCCGCGCCGCTTGCCCTGGAGGCCCCGCGTCTGTACCGTGCGCCAAAACGGCCCGCGCGGCCGGGCACAAGGCGGCACGGCGGCGCATGAACTGGTTTTTTCTGTCTCTGGTTACGGCCACGACCCAGGCGGTCAAAGACACCTTCCTCAAATCGGCCATGGGCCGCACCGACCCCACCCTGGCCATGCTCCTCTACAGTTCCGTGGCGGCCGCCTTTTTATGGGTCTTTGCCATAGGCTCGCCCGAGGTCGTTTTCGCCCCGGCCTTCTGGCCGCTGCTCCTTATTGGCGGCGCGTTTGGCGGCATCACCTTCTGGTTGTACGGGCTGGCCCTAAACCGCGGCGACCTGTCCCTGGCCCTGCCCATGCTGGCCTTTACCCCGCTGTTTCTGCTCATCACCTCGCCGCTGACCCTGGACGAATTTCCCCGCCCCGGCGGCCTGGTCGGCATTGCCCTGGTTGCGGTCGGGGCCTACGTGCTCAATCTGCGCGAACGCCGCCACGGCATTTTCGGGCCGATCAAGGCCCTGGTGACCAATACCGGCACGCGCCTGATGCTGCTTGTGGCCGTGGTCTGGAGCATCGGGGCCAATCTCGACAAGCTTGGCCTGCAGGCCTCCTCTCCGGCTGTGTGGGCCGCCAGCATCTATACCGCCAGCGCCCTGGCCCTCATTCCTTTTGCCGCCAGGCGGCTGCGCCGGTCTGTGGGCGAACTGCCCGGTTTCCCCTTTGCCATAGCCACGGCCGGGCTGCTGGAGGGAATCGGGCTTTTTTGCCAGATGCACGCCCTGCCGCTGACCCAGGTGTCCTACGTCATCGCCGTCAAGCGCCTGAGCATCATCCTGGGCGTGCTCCTTGGCGCAGTGGTTTTTCACGAACAAGATCTGGCCCACCGCCTGCCCGGCGCAGCCGTCATGGTCGTGGGCGTTTTCTTTATTGCCGTTTTCGGATAAAAGCCCCCACCGATCTTGCTTCCCCGGAGCCGTTCATGACCGCACACCGTTTTTTACCGCACCTGACCCCGGAATCCCTGGCCGAAAAACAGGCCGCCGGACTCAACTGGACCTGCCGCCACGCCTTTGCCGGCAACCCCGTCTATCGGGAACGGCTGGCGTCGGTTGGGTACGAGCCGGGCCAGACCCTGACCCTGGACGACCTGACCCGGCTGCCGGTCACCACCGTCGAGGACCTGCGCCAGGGCTATCCGCTGCCGCTGTTGTCCGTTCCCGAGGAGAAGGTCGTTCGCATCCACGCCTCTTCCGGCACCACGGGCAAGCGCAAGATCCTGGCCTATACCCAGCGCGACATCGACGTCTGGAAGGAGATGTTCGCTCGCTGCTACGAGCTGGCCGGGCTGACGACGCTCGACCGGGTGCAGATCGCCGTGGGCTACGGCCTGTGGACGGCCGGGGCCGGCTTTCAGCTCGGCTGCGAGCATTTCGGGGCCATGGCCCTGCCGGTCGGGCCGGGCAACATGGAGATTCATCTCCAACTGCTGGAAGACATGGGCGCGACCTGTCTGTGCTCCACGGCCTCCATGGCGCTCCTTTTGGCCGAAGAGGTCCACAAGCGCGATCTGCGCAAGCGCATCAAGCTCAAAAAGGTCATTTTCGGGGCCGAGACCCACACCGACAAGATGCGCCGGCGCTTTGAGAAGTGGCTCGACATCGAGGAGAGCTTTGACATCACCGGCATGACCGAACTCTACGGTCCCGGCGCGGGTCTGGAATGCTCGGCCCACGACGGCATCCACTATTGGGCCGATATGTTCATCCTGGAGGTGCTTGATCCGGTGACGCTGGCCCCGGTGGCTCCCGGGGAAGTCGGCGAAATGGTGGTGACCTCGCTTTGCAAGGAGGCCGCGCCGCTTATCCGCTACCGCACCCGCGACCTGACCCGCCTTATGCCCGATCCCTGCCCCTGCGGCCTGACCCTGCCGCGCCACGACCGGATTCTCGGGCGCTCCGACGACATGTTCGTCTTTCGCGGGGTCAATATCTATCCCGGCCAGATCGCCAGTGTCTTGTCGACCTTTAAGGACGTGGACAGCGAATTCCAGATCCGCCTCGTGCGCCGCGACGGCCGCGACCAGATGGTGGTGCGGGTGGAGCGCAAGCCGGACGTGAACCCGGAGCAGGACCAAAACCTGTCCGAGGCCATTTCCATCGAGATGCGCAAGCACCTCTTCGTGCGCGGCTGGATCGACATCCTGGCCCCGGGCGCGCTGCCCCGCAGCTTCGGCAAGACCCGGCGGGTCATCGACGACCGCAACGGCATCGAGGAAGAGTAAGGCCCGGAAGCGCGACGGGCGGGCTGGGCCTTGCCCTGGACCGCCAGGGTGTTGTCCGGACCCGCCGGGGAGGCCCCGGCCCCTCCCGCATGGGCAAGGCCTGTGTCCCGCTGCGAAAAAGCCCCTGTCGACGGTTGCTCGACAGGGGCTTTTTTTGAGGCTGCGGGTGGGAATTGGGGCGTGGCCGGGACGATCTTAAGCGGGTTTGCCAAAGACCAGGGCGCAGCCGGTCACGGGCGCGTCATCGCGGTATTCATGCACGCCCAAATGGCGCGCCGCCAGGGTGAAGCCGGCCTGTCCGGCCCGGTCGATGACCGCGTCGATGTCGTGCAGGTAATAGGCGGCCGGCGTCAGGCTGTAGGCCTGCCCGGTTCCGGGAAAGAGCGTCAAGGCAAGCAGGCCGCCCGGGCGCAGGGCGGCAAAGGCCGCAGCCAGGATCGGGGCCAGTTCGCCGATGTAAATAAACACCGCCGCCCCCAGGATCAGGTCGTATTCCTCCCGGCCGCCGCCCAGAAACTCCGCGACGTCGCCGCAGACCAGGCGGTCGTAGAGGCCCTTGGCTCGGGCCAGCTCCAGCATGGCCGGGGACAGGTCCACCCCGTCCAGGCGCGTGGCCATCGGGCGCAGCATGGGGGCGCACAGGCCGCTGCCGCAGCCGGCGTCGAGCACCGCCAGCCCCGAGCGTTCGCCCGGCACCTCGGCCAGGGCCGCAGCCAGCAACTCCGGGGCCGCGTAGCCGCGTTCCCCGGCAGCGCTCTGGTCCCAGAGCCGGGCCTGCCCGTCGTAGACCCGGCGCACCCAGGCCAGGGGGGCGCGCTCCGGGGCCGGCTCCAGGCCAAGGAGGGCAAGCTGGGCTACCGCGCCAAAGGCATCTTCGGGATCAAGCTCCAGGCAGCGCCGGAAATGCCTTTCGGCGGCCGGGATATCCTGCCCGGCCAGGGCCGCCCGGCCGCAGAGGAAGGACTGCCAGGCCGACTGCGGCACCGCCTGCAGGTGTTCGGCCGCCGCGTCCGTCCGGCCGGCCTCGATGAGCAGCTCGGCCAGCTCCAACCGGGCCGGGACCGTGTCCGGCCCGAATTCCACGGCCCGGGTGCAGGCCTTGATGGCGTCCTCGGGACGCTCCAGGGATTTGAGCGCCCAGGCCGTGTGCAGCCACAGGGTCGGATCGTCCGGCACAATGGCCAGGGTTCCGTAGAAACACTGGAGGGCCGCTTCCGGGTTGCCCGTCTCCAGGTGGAGCAGGCCCAGGGCGTGCCGGGGTTCGGCGTATTGCGGCGAACACGCTGTCGCGCGGCTGAAATCGCGGGCAGCCTCTTCGATGCGGCCCAAGGCCAGACAGGCCCGGCCATGGTCGAACAGGGCCTCGGCATAATCCGGGCGCACGGCAATGGCCCGGCCGATCAGTCCGACGGCCTTTTCCGGGTCGCCGCCCTCCAGGGCGCACAGGCCAAGGAGATGCAGCGCGCCGTCGTGGCTGGCGTTTTTCGATAAAATTTTGCGGTACAGCGGGGCGGCCTGCTCGCTTTGGCCCCGTTTGTGAAGGGTGAGCGCCTTGGCGTAAAGCGTCTCAACCGTATCGTGGCGGGCGCGCCCGGATGCCTTGTGACCCTGTCGCATTGAATCTCCATGCTGTCTTGGGGTTGCGTTTGGCCCGCTGCGCCGCCTGGGCCATTGTGCCGCTGCCGGTTCCTCGGGGAGGAGGGCCAGGGGCGGCTTGCCGGCGACCGCAGACCGGTTGGGCGTCGGGCCGTTTGGGAGCTGTTGGCGCGGGGCAGCATACGTTCCCGGACCGGCCCTCGTCAAAAGCCATTTATGCGCCCGGCTGTCCCGGCCGGGCGCGGCCTGGGACCGGACCCTTCATGCGGCGGGGCGGCTTTGCCTGTGCGGTCGGGGAGAACGCTGCCCGGGAAACTGGCGCGGGGCAAGCGCCCGCTCCCTCCCGGTCAGGGGCGGGGCTGGCCCGACAGGGCCGTGACCCGCTGGAGGGCGAAATCAAAGGCGGACACGTCGATATTGACGATGCCCACAAAGGGCGTGTTGAGATCGATGATGGCGGTGATGACCAGCAGAATCATGACGAACATGGGCAGTTCAAAGGCGAGCTGGGTTTTCCGGTTGGGCACCCGGGTGAGCCAGGTCTTTATGAGCATGACATAGTAGCCGACGACGATGAGGCTGAAAATCATGGGGTGCAGGTTTTCCGTGGCCTTGATCCGCCGGGTCAGCCGGCATTTGGTCATGTCGCTTAAATCTTCAAGCACCAGGTGGTGGATGGCCTCTTCGTTTTTGGCGGTCAGGGCGACTTTGTAGGCCGCATTCCAGAGGGCGTCGAAGGCGTCGGACGCCTGCGGCGACATCCGGCCTTCCTTGAGGGCCGGAAGGTCGTACTCGACCACAGCCTTGGCATAGGCGACCAGCCGTGTTTTGAGGCCCTGGGCGTCGGAAAGGCCGTTTAGGAGCCGGGCCATGGAGATCATGGCCTCGGATTCCTTGCGGGTGTCGTCCTGGACGGTGTAAAAATTGATGAGCAGGGTGACCAGCGCCATGCTGAGGAAAATGGAATAGAGGGAATTAAACAGGCTGTAATTGGCAATGGTTTCGGATAAATACTGGATCGGGGGGGTCTTTTTGCGGGAGGCGGCCACGAGATAGAGCAGGGTCGGCAGGCCAAGGACGACGATGACGGCAGTCTCGCTGGACCAAAAGAGGTTGTACATGACGGATGCGTCCTCGCTCGTCCGGCAATGCGCCGGGGGGCTGCAACGGTTGCAAAAGGCCACCCCGGGGCGGGCCGCATGCCTGGACAGCGGTTTTCGTGTCCTGCAGCCGTGCGCCCGTCGGGATCAAAGCCCGCCTAGGGCAAGGGTTTTTTGAGATACCGATAATAGCTGTCGTAGTGGTAGATCGCGGCCAGGGGGTTGTGGCCGAGCAGCCGGTCCTTGACCGCCAGCACCGTGCCCATGGCTGTGGCGTGCTTGAAAAAAAGCGAGTCATGGCCCACGCACAGGCCAAGGAGGATATTGAACTCGGCGCGCGCTTCGTTAAGGGCCAAAGCCTGGAAGACCGGATTGCACATGGTCTCGTGGCTGGCCTCGGGATCGACCTGATCGGCCGGCCCCAGGCCCAGGAGCGACTTGGGCTTGCCGCCGACCTTGCAGCCGACCGAGGCGACGTCAAAGCCGTTGGTGGTCAAAATTTCATGGACCACGCCGGCCTCGGCCCGAAGGCCGATGCAAAAGGCCAGCCCGAGGCGGCGGTAGCCCATGCGCCGGGCGAACTCCACGATCTCGACGATCCGGGGCTTGAGCGGCACGACCGCTCCGTAGCCGGCCTCACGGCCGCCATAGCAGCTCGCTTCCTGGAGCGAGGCCTGCCGGGCGAATTCGCCGCAGGGCTCGGCCGCCATGCAGGCCACCGAGGTTTCGGCCAGATCGCGCATCCGAAGCGACGGGCAATCGGCCGGGGCCTTGCCCTTGGCGCTGCGGCACCAGCGTTCGGACCAGTCATAGGGACAGGCGGCGCAACGGGGCAGAGTCGGTTCCGGGGTATCGGGCATGGGGTCAGCTCCGACGCAGGAAATCCCACCAGTTGCGGAACTCGAAAAAGCGTTCGGCCTCTTCCACGGTCTGGCATTTGACGTGGAGGGTATCGATCATGGCGTCGAATTCGTCGTCCGTGAAAAACAGTCCGGCCTCGCGCAACGCCGCCTCGCGAGCCTCGCTGCTTTCGGCCAGATAGAGATTTTTGCGCAGTTCCTTGTCGGTCTCGAAGACCTCAAACAGCCGGCGCACATTGTCCATGGTCATGGCAGAACATCCCCCTGGCAACCCTACCGTCCCTTTGAAAGTTTTGGGGAAGGGAGGGGCGCGGGGAGGGAAACCCTTTTTTCAAAAAGGGTTTCCCTCCCCGCATTGTTTCGCCGCCTAGGGCATCATGGGCGCGAGAAAAAGTCCCGCGTCCACGGGCAGGCCGGACATGAGGTTGGCGCAGGCAACGGCCTGGCCCGATGCGCCCCGGCACAGGTTGTCGATGGCCGAAACGACGATGAGCCGGTTCGTGCGGGGATCGACCACCAGCCCGATGTCGCAAAACATCGTGCCGCGAACGTAACGCGTTTCCGGCAGCTTGCCCACGGGCAGGACGCGCACCCAGGGCTTGTCGGCGTAGTGGGCGGCGTACAGGGCGTGGATGTCTTCCACGGCCAGCACCCGGGTCAGCTTGGTATAGATGGTGGACAGGATCCCCCGGTCAATGGGGAGCAGGTGCGGATTAAACGACAGCGTGATGGCCGCGCCGGCCAGTTTGGACAGCTCCTGCTCGATTTCCGGGGTGTGGCGGTGCTTGCCCAGGTTATAGGCCCGGAAGCTGTCGTGGACCTCGCAAAACAGCATGGCTGTCGCGGCTTTGCGTCCGGCCCCGGATGCGCCGGATTTGCTGTCGGCCACGATGTCGGTCAATTCGATCAGGCCGTTTTTGAGCGCCGGGGCCAGGCCCAGGATGACCGAGGTGGGGTAGCAGCCCGGGTTGGCCGTGAGCTTGGCCGTCTTGAGACGGTCGCTGTTGAGTTCCGGCAGGCCGTAGACCGCTTCGGGCAGCAGGTGCGGGTGGCGGTGATCCTGGTTGTACCAGTCGGCGTAGACGCCGGCGTCGTGGAGGCGGAAATCGGCCGACAGGTCAACCACCTTCAGCCCGGCGGCCAGCAGTTCGGCGGCGTAGTCCATGGCTGCGCCGTGGGGCACGGCCAGGAAGACGAGCTTGCAGGAGGCGGCCAGATCAGCGGCGTCCGGGGCGCTTATGCCCACATCGCCGGCCGGGAAGCCTTCCAGAAAGGGATAGATGGCTTTTAAGGGCTTGCCGGCTTCGGCCCGGGAGGTGGCCCGGGTGAGTTTCAAGACCGGATGGACGGCCAGAATCCGGGCCAGTTCCATGCCGGTGTACCCGGTGACGCCGACAAGACCGACGGGGATGGATTGCATGGCGGACCTCCGGCTATTGCTTTTTGACGAAAATCATTCTCAGGTCGCACAGCAGGCTGGCCAGGATGTCGCCTTCCTCGGCCGTCAGGTTGCCGCGCGTCTTGCAATCGAGCATGGCCAGGATGTCGATGGTGTGCTTGGCCTCGGAAAGATTGCTGATGTACTGGCCGCTTTCCGGCTCCGGGGCTTCGCCCATGAGGACCATGGCCGATTGGGCCAGGGACAAGACAAACGTGATAAACGAGACCGGGGGAAAGCAGGGTTCCTGGCCGGGCCGGTGTCCCTTGCAGGTCCCTTCTCCCTTGTTGTCGGAATCGATGTTCATGTGGCGACGTCCTCCTTGCGCGGGCATTGGGCCTTGTCCTGCGCCGCGCTCCCTATTACATAGGGTGATGACGCAAAACGGCAACCAGCCGGGGGTAGTCTTACCCCAAACCCGTCCGGCTTGCATCCGCTTTTTCCCGGCTTCTCCGGGCGGATGCGGCTTATGACCTGGAGGCACACATGCTGACAAAGATTGTCGCCACCCTTGGACCCGCATCCCTTGCGCCGGACACCATGCGCGAGATGGTGCGCCATGGCGTGCGCATTTTCCGTCTGAATTTTTCCCATGCCGGCGCAGCCTATTTCGCGCCCATCGTTCAGACCATCCGGTCGCTGGAAAGCGAACTCGGCGTGCCGCTGACGGCCATGGCCGATCTGTGCGGTCCCAAGACCCGCATCGGCGAGGTGGCCGCCTCGCCGCGCACGGTGGACAAGGGCGAGGCCCTGCTCCTCGGGCTGCCTGACGAGCGGCCGGATCCGGCCCGGGACGAGCGCGTGTTCGTGTCCCTCGACGTGCCGGAACTGCTGGCCGGGCTGCGGGTCGGCATGCCGGTCAATTTGAGCGACGGCTTGCTGCAGTTCCACGTCACCCGGGAACTCAAGGCCGACCGGCTCTATGAGATCGAGGCGCAAAACGCCGGCCTTTTGTCCTCGAACAAGGGCATCGCCTTCCCGGGCAAACACCATCCCATGCCGGCGCTCACCCCCAAGGACATCAAAGACCTGCACGAGGGTCTCGACGTCGGCGTGGACGCCGTGGCCATTTCCTTTGTCCAGAATGCCGCCGACGTGGTGCAGACCAAGGAAGAGATCAAGCGCCATGGCGTCTGGGCTCCGGTGGTGTCCAAGCTTGAGCGGCAAAACGCCGTGGACAATCTCGACGAGATTTTGGCCGTGACCGACGCGGTCATGGTGGCTCGCGGCGACCTGGGCCTGGAATGTCCCATCCCGCAACTGCCCATCATGCAGAAAAAGATCATCCGGGCCTGCCGCCATGCCCAGCGGCCGGTCATCGTGGCCACCCAGATGCTTCTGTCCATGGTCAAAAACCCCATCCCCACCCGGGCCGAGTCCACGGACGTGGCCAATGCCATTTTGGACGGGGCAGACTGCGTCATGCTTTCGGAAGAGACGGCCGTTGGCGACTATGCCGTGGAAGCGGTCAAGGTCATGCAGCAGATTTCGGAAAACGCTCTGGAGTATTATCTGGAGCGCATCCAGGCCCCGTACGCGCCCAAGCGCGAAAAGAATCCGCGCAAGTTCGTGGCCTATTCGGCCTGCCTGCTGGCTGAAAACCTGGAAGCCAAGGCCATCCTGTGCCACACGGTCAGCGGAGCCAACGCCCGGCTGACCTCGTCGCGCCGGCCGCGCCAGAACATCTACGCCATGACGCCCGATCCGCGGGTCATGCGGTTTTTGAACTTCGCCTGGGGAGTCAAACCGCGGCTGATCGAGTTCGGCCGGGACGGCGAGGCCGACCACATGGAGCGGGTGGAAGCGTTCGTGGATGATTGTCCGGATTTCGCCCCGGGCGAGTCGGTGGTCATTACCGCCGGCCTGCCGACCCCGGGCAATGCCGCGCCGGGCACCAACGAGATCAAGATTTATTGCAAATAAGGCAGGCGGCCGGGGGAGGCGTCAGCAGGAGCCTCTCCCGGCCGGCCAGGCCAAGCGCAAAGGCGGCGACATTTTGTGGAAATGACCTTCCAGCACTATCTCCTCGGCCTTTTTGCCGTGGCCAACAACATCCCGGCCTTGCCGCTGCACATGAACCTGTGCCGGGGCATCGACGTGCCGGGCCAGCACCGCATGTGCTCCGTGGCCACGGGCAGCTCGTTTGTCACCATGGTCGTCTCCCTGGTCATCGGCGCGGCCGTGCTGGAATTTTTCGGCATCTCCATCGCCGCTTTCCGCATTGCCGGCGGTCTGCTCCTGGTCACCAGCGGTCTTGGCATGCTCAAAAGCAAGTGCAACGAGCCCGAGGGCTTCATTCCGGCCACCCTGTCCGAGATGATCCCGCTGGCCGTGGTGCCCATCGCCATCCCGCTGACCACCGGGGCCGGCACCATGTCCACCATCATCCTGTTTGCCGAAAGCGCCGGCTCCATGAACGGGCTGCTCAAAATCGCCGCGGCCATCGGCGGCGTGAGCGTGGTCAACTACCTGACGTTTTTCTATTCCCCGGTCATTGTCCGTTTTCTCGGCCACACCGGCATGGATATTTTCACCAAAATCTTTGGCCTCATTACCCTGGCCCTGGGCATCCAGTTCATCATCACGGGGCTGGCGGCCGCCTTCCCGGCGCTGCATTAGTTTCGCATCAGCGAAGTTCGTTTTTTCCAACGACACGGGACAATACCCGAGAAGAGTTGTTTTTTTAATATTCTCGTATTGTTATGAGAAGCTGCCCGACGTTGCCACGAGCAACCCACGGCAAGAACCCCCCTCTCCAAACTTCTCCCGTTGCAGGGGGCCGGGAGGATCATCCCCGGACCCCTGCAACGGTGGTTCCCGTCAAACTCAAAGACCAGTTGTCACGACCCCGGGCTCTTCTCGTCTTCTCTTGCGCAACTTTCGCGCATCGACCTGACAACGCACCCGGTCAAAACAAACGAACCCCAGGTGGGATTCCAAAGGGGTCACCCCTTTGGCCGCCGGAGGCATCTTCTGTCTCTGTCTCCGTTTCTGCCTTTTCTTCTCTCGCTCTCGCTCTCGCTCACCGCGCGCCCCCGCGCAAAAACGACACGATCACTCCCAGGCAGGAATAGGCGGCAAAGGCGATCAGCCCCACCCGCATGCTGGCGACAAAGGCCGGCAGCGTCCCGGGGTTGATGGTCGCATCGCCCATGAAAACGGCAAAAACCAGGGTGACGCTGGTCATGGAGACAGCCATGCCAAGCGTACGCATGCTGGCCACCATGCCCGAGGCCAGCCCGAACTGGCGTTTTTGCACGCTGCCCATGATGGCGGTGGAGTTGGGCGTGACAAAGACGCCAAAGCCCGTGCCGATCACGGCCAGTTCCAGGACGAGCAGCCACAGCGGGGTTTCCTGGCCGATGCTGGCGGCTGCGGCCAGCAGGCCGACGGCGCTTATCCCCGCGCCGATGGTGGCCAGCCGGGCCGGGGCCATGCGCTCGGTCAGCCGGCCGGCCAGGGGCGAGGCCAGTACCTGCATGACCGGCTGGGCCAGGAGCACCAGCCCGGCCAGACGCGGCGGCAGGCCTTTGGCGTATTGCAGATACAGGCTCATGAGAAAGGTGATGCCGAAGGTGGCGGCATAGTTTCCAAGGGCGGCAAAGCAGCTCAGGGTGAAAAACCGGTTGCGCCGCAGCAGCCCGACATCGAGCAGCGGACTTTGGGTGCGGGCCTGCAAGCGCAAAAAGACCGCCAGCCCGATGACGCCTCCGGCGATCATGGCCGGTCCCAGGGGCAGTTCCCGGGCATGGGCCGCGCCAAGCATCACCAGACAGACACTGGCCGCGTAGGCCAGGGCGCCGGGCCAGTCCATGGTTTCGTCCGAGGCGTCGCGGACTTCGGGACGGACGCCAAACAGGCACATGGCCGTGGCGGCCAGGCCCAGCGGGGCGGACATGAGAAAGACCGAGCGCCAGCCGAAATGGCCGGTGACGTAGCCGCCAAGGACCGGCCCGACCGACAGGCCGGCATAGGTGAAGGCCGAGACAAGGCCGATTTTGCGGCCGCGCATCTGGGGCGGATAGGCCGCCGCCACCATGGCCAGGGACCCCGAGAGCATCATGGCCGCGCCAAGGCCCTGGAAAAACCGCTGGATCATGATCATGACCACGGACTCGGTAAACCCGAGCGAGCAGGTCAGCCCGGTGAAGAGCACCAGCCCCGGCAGCATGACCCGGCGCTGGCCCACGATGTCGCCCAGGCGGCCGAAGGCGAGCATGGCCATGGCCAGGGAGACGACGTAGAGTTGTTCGACCAGCCCAAGCTGCATGGCCGAGGCCCCGAGGTCGCGTCCAAGCGACGGCAGGGCCACGCCCACGGCGGTCAGCATAAACGGGGCCATGAACTGGGCGATGCAGACAGTGGCCAGGACCATGGCCGGGGAGCCGGATGCGGCACGGGACATAGGGGCATCCTCATCACGATTTTTCGGTGGGTGTGGGCTTTCCCGCAGCCGGCGTCAAGCGGCGGCTGGCCGGCGTGGGGACTGCCGCGCGGGGGTATGTGACATTTTGGCGCCCCCCTTGCCAGTTTCCCTGGCGGCGGGTAGTCTTTTGGGTCAGACCGGCAACCAGCCGACTGATGGGGGAGCGTGTGGAACGTATTATCGAGGCCGATCTCCAGCGACTGAAGACCGAAACCCTGACCGCTTTTCACATGGCCCAGGCCGCCGTAGACAAGGCTGTGCGTTCGGTTTTCGAGCGTGACCCGGCCCTGGCCGATGCCGTGATGACCGGCGACGCCGCCATTGATGTCCTGGAATGCGCCCTGGACGCCGAAATCCTGCGCATGTTGGCCCTGTATCAGCCCGTGGCCAGCGATCTGCGGGCCATCGTCGGCTGTATGCGCTGCGTGGGCGACATCGAGCGTATTGGCGATCAGGCGGTCAACATCGCCGAACGCGGGCTGATCCTGCTGGAGCTGGACGCGGTGCCGCCGCCGCCCAAGCTCGAAGAACTGGCCGAGGCCACCCGGGATTTCCTGGCCAACACCGCCCTGTGCTTCAGCAACCTCGACATGGTCATGGCCAAGCGGCTGTGCGAGGAGTCCGACGAAATTCTGGAGCTCAACGTTGCCATCCTCAAAGAGATGACCGAGATCATCCGCGACGCTGCCCGGCCGGTGGAGCGGGCCGTACAGATCAGTTTCATCGCCCATGGCTTAAAGCGCGTGTGCGACCAGTGCACCAACATCGCCGAATCCGTGGTCTTTACCCGCGAAGGGGCCTGCAGCCGGCATCGCTGCGACTAGCGCCGGGTCGGCATCCCCGGCGCGGCGAAAGCGAGTCGCGCGGACCGACAAGGACCAGACGGCGTTTGGCGGCAAGGGCAGGGCAGCCGCTTGCGGGCCACTGCCGCACCCAGGCCGCCCGAAGCAGCCTGGGTGCGGCCAACCCGTCCGGGGCATGGAAATTTTTCGGCCGTCGGGCTATCCTCCGTACCTGCTAGCCAAGGAGGCGGCCCGTGAGCGTTCCCAAGAAGATAGCCATCCTCGTGGTGGACGACCAGCAGCCCATGCGCAAGACCATCGCCTATATCCTGCGCCAGCTGGGCATCAAAGACATTCAGTTCGCCGAAGACGGTGACGCGGCCTGGAAACATATCAATGAAACCAGGGTCGACCTCGTCCTGCTCGACTGGAACATGCCGCGCCTGTCCGGGCTGTCGCTTTTGGAACGCATCCGCAAAAGCGAAACCTTTGCCAAGTTGCCGGTGATCATGGTCACGGCCGAAGCCAACACCGACCATGTGCTCACGGCCATGCAGGCCGGGGTGACCGACTACGTGGTCAAACCGTTTTCGCCCAACACCTTGCTTAAAAAACTTGAAGACGTCTGCGCGCACAGTCCAAGCCTCATCAAGCTTTCGGTAGGCTGACCGTCACCATCGTGCCCTGGGCCTCGCTGGTGGTCATGGCGATGTCGCCGCCGTGGACCAGGGCGATGCGCCGGGCCGAGTAGGTGCCAAGGCCCGTGCCTTTGGTCTTGCCGGCCGTGGCGTACTTCTCGAAAAACCGTTCCCGCACGCACTCCGGCACCGCCCCCTGGTTGGCTATGGCGACGGCGGCCATGTCGCCGGCCTGGCGCAGGTCCACCGCCACCCGCCCGCCGTCCGGCGAGGCCTCCACGGCATTGGCCAGCAGATTGGCCAGCATGGAATAGCACAACAACTCTTCCCCACGCACCATGAAGCGTTCTTCCGGGCCGGCCGGGCGGCCGTCCAGGGTCAGTTCCAGGGCCAGGCCGTGGGTTTCGGCCGTGTCGGCGTGGGCGGCAAAGAGCTTGCGCACGGTGGGGATGAGATCGACGGCAACCGGGGCAAGGCGGTACTGGCCGCGCTCCATCTGAAACAGGGCGGCCGAGAGGTTGACCATGGACAGCATGGTGTAGCCGGCGTCTTCAATGAGCGAGAGCATGTCGCGCTGGTCGTCGTCGAGGTTCTCGGCCAGCCGCAGGACTTGCGGCAGGCTGATGATGGTGGTCAGCGGCGTTTTGAGGTCGTGGCGCATGATGCGCTCGACGTCGTCCTTGAGCCGGGCGTTTTCCAGGGTCACCCGCAGCAGTTCCCGGTCGGCGGCGGCCAGCCGGTACTGGGTCAGCGCCGCGTCCAGGGAACGGGCAAGGACGGGCGGCGGGCAGGGTTTGGTCAAAAAACGGAAGATGTGGCCTTCGTTTATGGCTTCCATGGCCGCGTCAAGGTCGCCGTGGCCGGTGAGCATGAGGGGGACGGCGTCCGGGGCTATGACCTTGGCCCGGCGCAGAAATTCCACGCCGGACAGGCCCGGCATCCGCAGATCGGAGATGATGACGGCGTAGGGACCCTTTTCGGCCAGGGCGATCAGGCCCTCTTCAGGACCAAGAGCCGTGTCCAGGTCGTAGCAACGACCCAGGCTGCGGCGCAGGGAAGCGAGCACCGAAGGGTCGTCGTCCACAAAGAGGATTTTGGCGCACTGGGGCATGGCACATCCTTGCATGTTGCCTGAGCCATACCTCAAAGCCCGGGTGAGGGGAATTATCCGGCCGCGAAAAAGGCCGCGCAGATCCAGATGACCACGGCCATCAGCCGGAACACCCGCCGCAGGGCCACTGGCGAAGCCAGAACCCGGACCAGCCACGACCCGAACACGGCGTAGGCCATCATGCCGCCAAAGCCGATCAGGCAGACCGGCGAAACGAGCAACGCCACGCCGGCCGCATCCGGCATGCCGGCAGCGGCAAACGGCGGCAGCATGGCCGACAAAAAACCCCAGGCCTTGGGGTTGACCGCCGCAACGAGCAGCCCCTGGCCGAAAAGCCCGGTCAGACGGGTGGTGGGCACACCATCGGCCGGCAGGACAAGCCGGCACGGGGCGCGCCACAAGCGCAGCCCCAGCCAGGCCAGGTAGGCTGTGCCGGTCAGGCGGACCAGCCGCAACAGGATCGGTTCCCGGGCCAGGAGCGACAGGCCAAACAGGATGGCCGTCACTTGCAGGCCGGTGGCGCAGGCGTTGCCAAGGGCCGCCGCCGCCACCGGCCGGGGGCCGTGGCGCATGCCAAGGGTCATGGCTTGCAACATGGCCGGGCCAGGGGTGGGCATACTGGCGGCCAGGGTCAGCAGATAGGCGAGATAGGTTTTGGTCGTCATGGCGGCTTCCCGCGACAGGAAAGGCTGCCCGGCCGGGTCGCATGCCGGCCGGGAGCCTTGGACCGCCCGCCCGCGCCCCGCCCCAGGAAAGGCCGGGGACGGGACGGCAGGGAGGCGGTCGCCTGCATCAGGGGCGGTCAGCTGCGCCAGCGGAGCATGAATTCGGCGGCCGTGCCGCCGGCTTTGATGTGGGCGATAAGGGCCGAACCGAAAACCACACCGTCTACGAGATCGCCGAAGGCGGTCAACTGGTCCGGGGATTTGATGCCAAAGCCCAGGGCCACGGGCACCTTAAAAAGCCGGCGCACGGCGGTCAGGCGCTCCTTGATCTCGGTCGGCAGGGATTCGCGCATGCCGGTGGTGCCGAGCACCGAGACAAAGTAGACGTAGCCGCGCGCGTCCTTGGCATAGGCGGCCAGCCGTTCCTCGGAGGTGTTGAGTCCAACCAGCGGGATCAGGTCCAGGTTGTGCTTGTCCAAAGCGGCGCGCAAGGGACCGGATTCCTCCAGGGGCACGTCGGGCACAATAAACCCGGACACCCCGGCGGCGGCGGCGTCCTCGGCCAGCTGGTCCAGGCCGTATTGCAAAAACGGGTTGTAATAGCCCATGAGCACGAGTCCGGCCCGGTACTGGCCTTTGCGCTTCTCCAGTTCGTGGAGCAGCCAGGACAGGCAGGTGCCGTTAAGCAAACAATCAAGCGAGGCCTGCTCCACCACCGGCCCGTCAGCCACGGGGTCGGAAAAGGGCACGCCGATCTCGATGATGTCGGCTCCGCCGGCATCAAGCGCCGCCAGCTCGTCGAAAAACCGCTCCTTGTCCGGAAAGCCGCCCGGCAGGAAGGGAATGAGCGCCTTGCGCCCGGCGGAGAGCGCCTCCAGCATGCGGGTGGTCAGAAGAGACTGGCTCATTTCGCGCCTCCCGGCTTGTTTGCATAAGACTCGATGATGTCGAGGTCCTTGTCGCCGCGCCCGGACAGACAGACCACCACCTGCGATCCCTTGGGGATGTCCGAGGCCGGATTCAAGGCCCAGGCCACGGCGTGGCAGCTTTCCAGGGCCGGGATGATGCCTTCGCGCCGGCACAAGGCCTCAAAGGCGGCCAGGGCCTGGCTATCCACGGCCACGTCGTAGCGCACCCGGCCCGAGGCCCCGAGCGCGGCGTGTTCCGGGCCGACGCCGGGATAGTCCAGGCCGGCCGACACCGAGTGGGACGGCTGGATCTGGCCCTCGGTGGTTTGCAGCAGCATGGTGCGCATGCCGTGGAGCACGCCGGGCGTGCCCAGGCTGATGGGCGCGCTGTGGTAGCAGCCCGGCTCGCCCGTGCCGCCGGCCTCGACGCCGATCAGCTTGACCGAGGCGTCGGGCACGAAATGGTGGAACATGCCGATGGCGTTGGAACCACCGCCGACGCAGGCCACCACGTAATCCGGCAGCCGGCCCATCTTGCCCAGGCACTGGGCCCGGGCCTCCAGCGAAATAATCGCCTGGAACTCGCGCACCAGCAGCGGAAACGGATGCGGCCCGGCCGCCGTGCCAAAGCAGTAATGGGTGGTGTTTTGCTCGGCGATCCAATAGCGCAGCGCCGCGTTGATGGCGTCTTTCAGCGTCTTGGTGCCGGACTCGATGGGCACGACCGTGGCCCCAAGGAGCTTCATGCGCCGCACGTTGTGGGACTGGCGCACCACGTCCTCGGCCCCCATGTAGACGATGCAGTCCAGGCCAAGCATGGCCGCAGCCGTGGCCGTGGCCACGCCGTGCTGGCCGGCCCCGGTTTCAGCCAGCAGCACTTTTTTGCCCATGTACTTGGTGAGTAAGCCCTGGCCCATGGTGTTGTTGATCTTGTGCGCGCCGGTGTGGTTCAAATCCTCGCGCTTGAGCCATAGATCAAAGCCCAGCTCCTTGGACAGATTGGGGCAGCGATAGAGCGGCGACGGCCGGCCGACGTAATCCGCCAGCAGCGCCTTCAATTCCGTCTGAAAGGCCTCGCTCGGCACAATGGTGCGCATGGCCTCTTCCAGTTCCAACAGGGGCGGCATGAGCAGTTCGGGCACGAACTGTCCCCCAAAATCGCCGTAATAACCTTTTTTCATGATGAGGAGTGCCTCCGGCGGCCGGGGAAACCTTTTTTTGAAAAAAAGGTTTCCCCGGACCCCTTCCCAAAAACTTTTAAC